>JALRBG010000273.1 GCA_023257855.1 Pseudomonadales bacterium
CGCCCGCGGGTGCCGCGGTCGGCGCCGGCAAAACCGATGATCACCATGTCGTCGTAATAGACGGGGGCGCTGGTGAGGGTGAAGCCCTCCTGCCAGCGTTCCGCCTGGATGCTCCACGCAATCTCCCCGGTGGCCTGGTCAAGCGCCACCAGTTTGCCGTCAAGCTGGCCCATGTAGACAAGGCCGTCACCCAGTACGACGCCGCGGTTGACCCAGCCGCAGCACACTGTGCTGATGGTCTGGCTGAGGTTGGCTTCGTAGGTCCACAGGATGGCGCCGGTTTCCACGTCGAGGGCAAACACGTCGTTGGCGCCGGTGGAGATGTACAGCACGCCGTCATGTACTACTGGCGAGGCCTCGGCGGAATACTTCGGTTCCAGGCCGGAGCCGTTCAGGTGCGTGCGCCAGATGCCCTTCAGCTCACCTACATTGTCGCGGTTAATCTGGTCCAGCGGGGAGTAGCGCTGGTTGTACACATTGCCGCCGGCACCCGTCCAGTCGCGGGTGGGGAGGGCGGTGAGTTCATCCGCTGAATAGGCCGGTGAGAGTGGAATTGAAGCACCAGACTGAGCGGCAGCATGGGAGGATGCGACCAGGACAAGGGAAATGAAAATTATCGGTTTCATGAAAAGCACCTGCTTGTTTCTTTATCTGGCAAGTAAATCAAAAAAAAGGGGGCTGTACACGACCTTGGTGAAAATCTTATTCACCCGTCAGGCGTTCCACCCGCCAGTAACCATCGGTTTCCTGCAATTGTAGCTGCAGTCGGGGCAGGCAGCGTTCCAGTTGCCCGGGCAATGTCCACGGCGGGTTGATGACCAGCATGCCGGAGCCGGTCATGCCCTGGCCGTCGGTATCGGGGCGGATGTCCAGTTCGAAGCGCCAGAGGTCGCGGGGCTGTTTGTGGACGAGGGATGTGATCATGTACTCGACGGCATGGCGCCTGACCACCGGATACCAGAGCAGCACCTGGGCTGACGCCATGCGTCGGTGAATCTCGGCGGCCAGTTTCACCACCAGGCGATAATCGTCGTCGCGTTCATAGGACGGGTCGATCAGTACCACGGCGCGTTTTTGCACCGGCGGCAGCAGGGCGGGCGCACGCTGGTAACCGTCGGTTTGCTCGCAGGTGATGCGGCGGTCGGGCCCGGTATTGGATTGCAGGATGGCAAAGTCCGCGGGGTGGAGTTCGCACAGGTGCAGGTGATCCTGCTGCCGCAATACGGAAGCCGCGAGCAGGGGTGAGCCCGGGTACAGCTGCCCGGCCAGGAACGGGGTGACCGCCTGCTGGTATCGGTTCAGCGCATCGGCACTCTCCGGCGCCAGGCCCTTGGTCAGCGCGGTAAAATCCAGGGCCAGGATGCCGGCTGCCGCCTCGCCCGTCTTGCGCGCCATGTCACCGTTCAGCGCATAACACCCGGCGCCGGCGTGGGTGTCCAGGTAAAACAGCGGCGCGTCCTTGCGGGTCGCGTAGTGCAGGGTATTGACCAGCACCAGGTGCTTGAGGATGTCGGCCACGTTGCCGGCGTGAAAAGCGTGACGATAGGAGAGCATGGGCCGGGACTGCGTTAGCGTTTTTGCGCGCTGCCGCGCACTTCGTTAGCGGGATATTTTTGCGCGTTCTTCACCAGCTTGGCGGAAGCCGCCGCCAGCAGGTCGATATCCAGGACATCGGCCAGGCGGCACAGGTACAACAGCACGTCCGCCATTTCCTCAGCCGCCATGTCCAGCTGTTCACTCGAGAGATGCCTGCTCTGGTCCCCGGTCAGCCACTGGAAGATTTCCTGCAGTTCACCGGCTTCCACGGTGAGGGCCATGCTCAGGTTCTTCGGCGAGTGGAACTGCTCCCAGTCCCGTTCGCGGGCAAATTCGCGCAATTGCTGCTGGAGTTGGGAGAGGGAGGGTGTTTTCATCGAAACTGCCTGTTGGATGATAATGGGTATATGGGTGTTAAGCCGGTCCTTGCAGTGTCGCATGATCGGGCACCGGGAGACCATGTATGTTGAATAAAGTATGTTGAACAATTCACCGGATCGCTGGGGACTCGCCGCCAGGCTCATGCACGGCATCGGGCTTGTCCTGATCTTCATCCTGGTCATCCACGGCTGGTGGATGACGCAATTCGCCTCACCAAGTGGCCGGCCTGACCAGTATGCCTGGCATGCCTCGTTCGGTTACGCGGTGCTGCTGCTGACGGCCCTGAGGCTGGCCTGGCGCAGCCAGGGGGCGGCGCCGCTGCCGCCGGAAGGCACCACGAAATCCGAACGCAACCTGGCCTGGCTTGGCCACATGGGCCTGTACCTCCTGACCCTGGGCACCGCCGTGCAGGGCTGGGCGCTGGCCGGCACCTTCAGCACCCCGCTGGATGCGCGGTTGCTGGGGTTCATCCCCATGCCGATGATCATGTCCGGGCAGTCGCTGCATGAACCGCTTATCAGGATACATACGCTGTTCGCCTGGTCGCTGGCAGCCCTGGTGCTGGTGCACATCCTGGCCGCCCTTTATCACCAGTTTTTCAAGAAAGACGGTTTGTTCCGGCGCATGTTCTGGTAACCTTGCGGGTGCTCGCAGAAGCAAACACAAAAAAATATATAACAAGATAAAACAAGATAAATATCCGAGGGGGAACCCCATGTCCGTCACTTTCAGAGAAGTCCTTTCCAGCCAGCCGATCCGCATGTTCTCGGTGGTCACCTTCGTCATCTGTGCCATCGTGCTTGTTGCTGACGGCATGGATGCCCAGTTCCTGGGAATTGTTGCACCACTGGTCATCGAAGAGTTCGGTGTCGATGCGGGTACTTTCGGGTTTGCCATGAGTGCGGCACTGGTGGGTTTCGGCCTGGGTTCATGGTCGGGGGGCTGGCTGGGTGACACCATCGGCCGCCGCTGGTCACTGGCCATTGCGGCCACCGTTTTCTCACTTGGCACCATCGCCGCCAGCACCTCCGCCGATGTCACCCAGATGGCTTTCTGGCGACTGGTCAGCGGACTCGGCTTCGGTTCCGCCTATGCCAACGGCATCGCGCTGCTGGGTGAATGGCTGCCGGACAAATGGCGTTCGGTGGGCATCACCACCATCTCGGTAGGCACGCCTGCCGGCGGCATGGTGGTCTCGGCCATGGCGCCGACCCTGCTTGCCAACTACAGCTGGCGCGGTTCGTTCGTGTTCCTGGGGATACTGACCTTCCTCTGCGTCGTCCTGATCGTCGCTTTCCTGCGCGACAGTCCGACCTGGTTGCTGGCAAAAGGCAAAGTGGAAGAAGCGAATAAGGCAGCCCTGAAGATCACCAGTGATGCCGTGGACATGGTCGCCGAGCGCCATGACACGGATGTGGCGGGTGGCGCGTCCATCGGCGTTCTGCACCGGACCAACCTGCGCGTCAACATCGGCGTGGGTGTCGCCTTTACCTCGGCTACCGCGGTGGCCTATGGGGTCCTGCTCTGGACCACAACCCTGCTGACAGGCAAAGGCTGGGAACTGGACGACGCCGCCTATGCGGTGGCTTTTGCCGGTCTCACCTCGATTTTTGGTTCCATCGCCGCCGGCCTTATTATTCAACACTTCGGCTCGAAGCTGACCATGGCTACCTTCAGCGGCAGCCTGTTCGTCACCCTGATCATGCTGACGGTTGCCGTCGAATCCATGTCAGGGACGCCGGCAGATGGAGGCAACCTGTTGGTGGTTGGCCTGATCGGCCTGGCGGCGGCGCTGTTCAGTGCCAGTATCGCCTGCATGTATGCCATCATGACCCATGCCTATCCGCCGTCCTGCCGTTCTGCCGGTATCGGCTTTGGTATCTTCATGGGTCGTTTTGGTCCGATCCTTTCAAGCGGATTCGGCGGCACATTGCTGGATTTGGGTGACGGCAGCAGCGTGCCTTTCTTTGCAGTGCTTTGCGTCGGTTCGCTGTTGATCTCGGCAGCGGCTTTCGTCATCGACCGGCCCATACCACCGGCCCGCAAGGCAGCGCAGGTATCCGCCAGCGCCGCGTAGACTATATAAAGAATAAAGAAGAATGCATTAACAGGGCGCAACAGCGCGGCCTTTTTTTTGCGCCTGCGTCAGCTACCCGTCATGGCCGGATCGCGTCAGGACGCGGACGCCTTTGCCAGGCGGTCATGGATGTCCGACCATTCGGGTGCATCGGGGGGTGCCTCCAGGTAAATGGCCTTCACGCCGGTGGCATCGATGCGGTGGAGCGTTGCATACAGTGCGCGCGCATAGGCGGATTTGTCGGTAGGCATCCTGTAGCCCGTGACGCCGGCACCCATGACCAGGTCCGAATAGTGCATGATCGCTATATTGCTTTCTGAGCCGGCAAGCTCCGCCAGCTGCGCACCGGAGCGGATATGCAGCGTTGTTTCTGGCTGGTAATGCACCGGCATGTTGCCCGCCACTTTTTCGTCATGCCCGGCAGGTTGCGCCACGGCAGCGCCCAGAACGTCCTCGATCATCGCTTTCGTGATGGCCCCGGGCCTGAGGATGACCGGGGTGTCACCCGTCATGTCGACAATCGTCGATTCAATGCCCACCTTGCATTCGCCGCCATCGATGACGGCGGCAATTCTGCCTGACAGCGATTTGAGTACGTGCTCCGCCCTGGTAGGGCTGGTTTTCTTGTGCGCATTGGCGGAAGGCGCCGCTACACCCGTGCCGAGCTTGCGGATGATTTCCAGCGTCAGTGGATGATCGGGTGCCCGCAGGGCGATGGTATCGAGGCCGCCGGTGATGAGCGGGCTCGCGGACGGTTGCTTGCGGAATATCATGGTCAGCGGGCCCGGCCAGAATTTATCCGCCAGCAGCATGGCCTGTGCGGGAATATCCACAGCCCACTCGCCGGCAGCCTCCATCGAGTGGACATGCATGATCAGCGGATGGTCCGGCGGCCTGCCCTTGGCCGCGAATATTTTCTGGATGGCCTTCTCGTTGGAGGCATCACCGGCAAGGCCATAGACCGTTTCGGTAGGCAGTGCGACCAGTTCCCCTTGCCTCAGGATCGTGACGGCCGCGTCGGCCTCTGTCGAATTCAGGAGTCGGGTTTGCATGGGTTCCTGGTCGGGTTTCTGGCAGGGGATGGCTATAGTGATAACGGGCCGGGTCGGCCCCATTTGCAAGCAAATGAGGCTGACTACATCAGCTTGCTGGTTTATTCCGGCACGTGATCGCGGAAGCGGGCGGCGACATCATCGTCGCAGGCCTCGTTGGCAGGTGAAAAATCGATATCGGGCCGATGGTCCCATTGTTGCGACAATGTTGCCGGCTCGGTGAGGTAGACCGGATCCTCAACGGTGATGGAATAACGCAATCTTGTGCGTGCCTCGGAAAGCGCGAATCTCTCGACCGTACGTTTTTCGGCGCTGGACGGTACGCTGCCGCCAAGACCGGAAGAGTTGGGCGCGTAAGCGATGGTATCGACCACGAGCGTGTCACCTTCCCACCAGCCTATGGAGTGGCCGTGACGTGACAGTTCGACGTCGGCCGGGTGCTGCGCATTTATATGCACGGTGCGGATGACATGATCGCCCGAGTTGTCGAAGTGCAGGATGGTTTCGTCTTCGCCAATGGTGATCGAGCGCATTTCATCGAGGATGGCGAGAAAGGGTACGGGTTCCACGAAGCAAAGCCCGTCATCGACCATTTCCGCCTGGGCCGCGCGTGCCGCGGAATTCAGGGGAAAGCGGGCGAGCGCCCCGAAGCCAGCGCCGATGGCGGCACGGTTCGGCGCCCAGCGGCCGTTCAGTGATTCTGCCGGTGTCAGGCTGAGCGTACGGTTGCTCTCCTTGTAGAAGGGGTGGATTTCGCCGTCCTCCGTGGTGATGTCCAGGATGCGCACCTGCTTGCCCCAGCCGCCGCGATTGGGATTGGCGCGCATGACGATGGGTCTGCCGGGGGGGAGGGCATCGCGATCGAGGCCGTCGACCAGCGCCTGGGTAATGGCCAGGCCTTCACCTTCTATGAGAGCGGGAGCGCCGTCGGGACCCGTGGTCCTGATGGTCAGGTACATGTGGGGATTCACCCAGTCGAATTTCTCGACGGTGCCTTCCAGCAGGATTTCCTGGGAAGTGTCGAACATGGCCTGGCTGTGGTGTGCGGAAACCGGCGCAGCGAATTGTGCGGCAGCGGCAACAAGAATCATCATTCCTGGCTTGAATTGCATGGCGAACCCCCCTGGTGCCGGGATTAAAGTCGGACAGCCAGAATAGACAGGTGGACAGGGTAATAGTATTGTTTTCCCAACTCCATCATTTTCGATGTATAATATTTATGCTAAAATCAGTGATTCTAAGGCGGTAGCAGTTTGCTTAGAAGAGAATTATACCTTAATACCTGGTAAAGTGTTAGCTG
>JALRBG010000277.1 GCA_023257855.1 Pseudomonadales bacterium
GCCGGTATTCTTGCGCGCACCCGCCGGGTCCCTGAGGATGGAGGCACGCAGGACGTTGTCAGGATGGGTATAGGCCTTGCGCACACCTTCGTCGATCATTTCCTCCAGGGACATGTCCCCCTGCCACGTCAGTTTCATGCCTGCCCTCACGAATACGTTCACGATGCCGGTGTCCTGGCAGATGGGCCGTTTGCCCTCGGCACACATGCGCGAATTGATCAGGATCTGCGCCATGGCATCCTTCGCGGCCTGGGACTCTTCCCGTTCATAGGCACGATGCACGGCCTGGATAAAATCCAGGGGATGATAATAGGAAATGAACTGCAGGGCGTCGGCGACACTCTGGATGACGTCTTCCTGGCGAATGACTGGCATTTGAACTCCTACCTAAATGATGTGTCCCCTGCAAGGAATCTGCCGAGCGCGGGTCACATAACACAGATTTACGCTAGAATGTGAAGGCCCGGAATTTTAACATGCTTTCCCGGGTGCCAAGGAATTTAGAAACCTCATGAACACACTGTATTCACGTTTTTCTTTACCTACTGCAAAACTGACTGCACAGCTGGCTGCACGCCTGTTGGCGGCATGCCTGCTGATGCCTGGCTCGTTGCCGGCCATTGCGCAGGATGATTTCACCATCGTCTTTCTCGGCGACTCGCTTACCGAGGGACTGGGCCTGGAAGAAACGGAAGCTTTTCCGCACCTGGTCGCGGACAAGCTCGCAGCTGACGGGATAAACCATGTCCGCATCATCAATGCCGGCGTCAGCGGATCCACGTCGGCCAGCGGTCTCAGCCGCATGCAGTGGTATGTGCGTTCCCGCCCGGACCTGCTGGTGCTCTCACTGGGTGCCAACGACGGCCTGCGCGGACTCAGCATCGATGAAATGAAAAACAACCTGGCGCGAACCATCGAGTTTGCCCAGGCCAACGGCATCAGTGTCATCCTCACCGGCATGCTCGTACCCCCGAACATGGGACCCGAGTATTCAGCGGCCTTTGCCGCCGTGTTTCCCGACCTGGCCGCACAGTACGGTATTCCACTGATGCCCTTCCTGCTCGAGGATGTCGCCGCGGTGCCGGAACTGAACCAGGCGGACGGCATTCACCCCAACGTGGAAGGTGCCCGGGTTGTCGCCGACAACGTCTACGCCTTCCTCAAACCTTACCTGCCGGAAGCCTGACGACTCATTCCCGGATGACCTGGATGGTCTCCACCTGCGCATCCCCCAGGCGCGTGCCAGGAAATTTTTCCAGGATGTCCGGAAAGTAACGCAGCTTGAGCGACTTGCCTTCGAGAACTGCCTGGATGACGCTCTTGGTGTGTGATCTTTCGCGTTCCATCAGCACGGAATGGGTTTCCATGCCGTCGATCTGGATCAGGTGGAATCCGCGCAGGATTTCATCGGCATCGGTGAGCTTCTTGCCGATCTCCTGGCTCCATGCTCTGAAAAAACTCTGGCGAAAAGCGGTGACTTCCTCGGTCATCAACCCGGATGACGAAAACAGGGTCCAATGCCTGGGTTCCGGCGAGTCCACCGAATAGCGATAACCATCCCAGGAAAAACGCATGATCTTTTTGCGGGTGACCAGGAAGGCGTCGAAGGGATTGTAGGGACTGGCATCCAGTTTCTGCAGCCAGTCGGCAACCTTGTCGAACCCCCCCTGCTCCAGCGCCCGGGGAACGATATCCCCCCGGGACCTGGCGCCTTCCCTTTGCGGCGCTTCGTAGCGATTGAGCAGGCACAGGATGACGCCGCGGTTGTTCACGCCAAACCAGGTGCCGCCGCTGGCAACGTCCACCGGGTAGTGCAGGCGGGCATGGGTGCCGCTGTGCGAATGCAGCAGCCCGGATTCCTTGCGGGTGCGCAGTTCGTCGCGATTCATGGTGACCACGCAACGTTTCTTGCCACTATAGATGGTCAACGTACACACGCCACCGGCCCCTTGCGGCTCATCGACATGGCCAAAATTGTAGCAGGAAAGCGTTAAGGGCCTGAATCCATTGCCCTGCCCCGGGGACTGCTTTATTCTGTGATGCTTTTGGATGTTCAGACGTAACCGATGATCCTGCAAATAAAAGACCTGTGTAAGACGTTTCACACGGCGGCGAACCTGGCGCCCATCGAGGTCCTGAAAAACCTCAACCTCGAGATGGAAACCGGCGAGACCCTGGCCATACTCGGCCAGTCCGGCAGCGGCAAGTCCACTTTCCTGACCCTGCTGGCAGGCCTCGACTCACCCACGTCGGGAGCCATCATTCTCAACGGCCAGGATATGCATGACCTCGACGAGGAAGCACTGTCGAAATTCCGCGCCCAGAACATCGGCATCATCTTCCAGCAGTTCCACCTGATGTCGCACCTCACCGCACTGGAAAACGTCAGCCTGCCGCTGGATTTGTTCAAGGATGCCGAAGCCGAGGACAAGGCGCGGGAAGCATTGGAACAAGTCGGTCTTGGCAAACGCATGGATCACTTTCCCCACCAACTGTCCGGCGGCGAATGCCAGCGTGTGGCCATCGCCAGGGCCATGGTGGTGCGCCCGAGCATCCTGCTGGCGGACGAACCCACGGGCAATCTCGACAGCAGTACCGGCGCCCTTGTCAGCGACATGATTTTCGACCTGGTGGCCAGGCATGGCATGACTTTGCTCTTTGTCACACATAACGAACAATTGGCGATGCGCTGCGCAAGACAGCAGCGCCTTCAGGACGGCAGATTCGTTTGAAACATCATACCCGTAGGTCGGCATAGCGAAGCATTTGCCGACAGGGGTATGAAGAAATTCATGAATGTCGGCAAACGGCCCGATGGGCCTATGCCGACCTACAAGAGATCAGGTAAAACAAAATGCTTTGGCTTAAGCTGGCATTGAAAGAAATTACGAATAATTTCAGGTTCAGCATATTCTTCGTGCTGAACCTGGGGATAGGCCTGATCGGCTTCATTGCTCTCGATTCCTTCAAGAGCTCGATCGATTCGCACCTGGAAAACAATTCCAAGTCCATTCTCACGGCTGATATCCAGATCTCCTCGCGCGTCCCGCTGACCGGGCAGGAATACTCGCTCGCTGAAACCCTGCTCGATACCGACATCGTGTCGATGTCGGACCAGGTTTCATTCCTGTCCATGGTTGCCGGCAACGCAAATTCCCGCATGAGTACGCTCATCGGCATCGATGACAACTATCCGCAGTATGGCGAAATCATCCTGCAGGAAGCCGGCCCGGTATCCCTGGGTGAGGCGCGCGCACGACTAATCACAAGCAACACTATCTGGGTGGCGCGCGACCTGATGGTGATCCTGGAGCTGGAAATAGGCGACCGGCTGAAAATCGGCGATGCGGAATTTACCATTGCGGATGTCATCCTGGAAGACCCCAGCAGCACCATCTCTGTAATGTCGAATTTCCCGGCCATCTACATGGGCCTGGCGCAGATCGACAGCACCGGACTGATCCAGCTCGGAAGCCGCATCACGTATTCGCGCTTCTACAGGCTGCCGGAAAGCTTCACCTATGATTACCGTGAACTGGAAGACCGCTTCCGCGAGATGGAACGGGAAACCTACCGCGACACCCGCCGCCTCAGCATGACCACGCACCAGGAGGAAAGCGAGGACCTGGGTGAAGTACTGGGGTACATGAACAACTACCTGGGGCTGATCGCGTT
>JALRBG010000314.1 GCA_023257855.1 Pseudomonadales bacterium
TTCCGGAGAACACATTGGGAGTCTTGGAGGTTGGTGAAGTCCAATTCTTGACAGGCAACAAAAATCTGAAGGTTACTGAGAATACGGTGCTTGGATTATCAAACATGTTTGGTAAGTCCTTGTCTTGGAAGGAATCGTACCCAGGTAGGTGCAATTGCCACCGGGACGATCCTTGTCGCTGATCACGGCAACCTTCTTGCCGTTTTTCGCGGCATTCATGGCTGCGGCCTCGCCCGCCGGTCCGCTGCCGATGACAATCAGGTCGAAGGATTCGCGGGGCTTGCTGCGCGTGGTCTTAGCTTTGGCCATTAATAGTCCTCAAAGGTCTTCTGGCGAAAATACCGGACTGGTTACAGGAAGCGGTTGAATGCGATCGAGTGGAGCGCTCTGAAACCGCTGGCGCCGTCAACGATGAAGTAGACGGCCAATTGTAATTCATTTGCCAGTTTCATGCCTGCTTCTGTACCGAGAACGGCCATGGCCGTCGCCCAGGCGTCCGCCTCTATCGCACTGCCAGCAATTACCGTCACCGACACCAGGTCGTGGGTTACCGGCCAGCCTGTGTGCGGATCCAGGGTATGGGAATAACGCACTCCCGCGTGGTCGAAATAGTTGCGGTAATTGCCCGAGGTGGCGATTCCCGGCGCATCGTGAGCGACGGACAGCGCCTGGAACAGGCGGGATTCGCCGGGCACGGGCACCTCGATGCCCAGTTGCCAGGAATTGCCATCTGGCCTGGTGCCGCTGAGATGCACCTCCCCGCCGATCTCGACAAGGAAATTTGTGATGCCTTCCCTGCGCAGAAGGTCGGCAATGTCGTCGACCGCAAACCCCTTGGCAATGGCCGAAAGATCCAGTGTCACGGGAGCCAGCTTGAGAACGGTGCCTGTGGCTGCATCCACCATGAAGCGATCCATGCCGGTTTCAGCCAGCGCTGCGGCAATACGTGCGGTATCGGGAACCTCACCGGCGGTGAAGCCGGGGCCAAAACCCCACAGGTCGACCAGGGGTTTAACAGTGATATCGAAGGCACCGCCTGAACGGGCCGCAATGCGGTTGGCCGCTGCCAGCACCCTCACCATTTCGTCGGCGAGAGGCATCGGCCTGCCGGGCTCGAGGTGATTGATGCCGGACAACTGCGAATGGTCGGTGTAGGTGGAGAACAGCCCCGTATCGAGGTATGCCAGTCTGTTGCCGACCAGCGTTCCGAGGTCCTCGAGCTGGCGGGAGGTGGCGACGTTCTGCGGCACAAGCACCCGGTAATGGGTTCCCATGGTGGGGCCAGCAAGTTCGATCAGACCGTCGGCACCCTGCCCGGGTGCCACTGACGGATGCTTCAGGAGCAGACCCAGCGCCGCGAGCAAGACGGCAAGGGTCAGGAGCGGCAACAACAGTTTCCTGTTGTCGCTGCGCCTGCGCATCCTAGTAGGCCATGGATTCATCTTCCGGGTAGGACAGGTATTTCACGCCGGCCATCATGTTTACCATGCGCACAACCTGGGCGCTGTATCCGAACTCGTTGTCGTACCACAGGTACAGAATCATGTTCTTGCCGTTGACGATGGTCGCCTTGGCATCCACGGTACACGCCTCGCGTGAGCCGATGAAGTCGCTGGAGACCGCATCCGGTGATTCGGTGTAACCGATCTGGTTTTGCAGGGGTGAATGCAGGGCGATTTCTCGCAGGTACTCGTTGATCTCTTCCTTGCTGCTGCCGGTGAGCAGGGTCAGGTTGAGAATGGCTATTGATACGTTGGCCACCGGAACGCGCACGGCGTTGCCGCTCAGCTTGCCTTCAAGCTCCGGAACAGCCTTGGAGACGGCCTTGGCAGCGCCGGTCTCAGTCAGCACCATGTTCAGTGGGGCGCTGCGGCCACGGCGATCGGCCTTGTGGTAGTTGTCGATCAGATTCTGGTCATTGGTGTAGGCATGCACGGTTTCAACATGGCCATGCACGATGCCGTACTTGTCATGGATCAGCTTCAGCACGGGCGCGATCGCGTTGGTCGTGCAGGAAGCTGCCGAAATGATCTTGTCATCCGGCGTGATGGTGCCATGGTTGATACCCATGACGATGTTCTTCATCTCGCCCTTGCCTGGTGCAGTCAGCATGACCTTGCTGACGCCTTTTGATTTCAGGTGCAGTCCCAGGCCCTCGGCGTCACGCCAGCGGCCGGTGTTGTCGATGACCAGGCCGTTCTCGATGCCGTACTGCGTGTAATCGATGCTGTCCGGGCTGTCGGCATAGATGAAATCGACGACGTTGCCGTTGGCGATGATGCGGTTGTTTTCTTCCTCGACGCGGACAGTACCTGAGAAAGTGCCGTGGACGGAATCGTTGCGCAGCAGGTTGACGCGCTTGACCAGGTCGCCGTCGCCCCCCTTCCTGACGACCACGGCGCGCAGGCGCATGACCTGGCCGTTGCCGGTTTGCTCCAGCAGCAGGCGGGCTACCAGGCGCCCGATACGGCCAAAGCCGTACAGGATGACGTCGGTGGGTTTATCGATGGGTTTGTGGTCTACACCAACCAGGTGAGCCAGTTCGCCCGCGACCAGCGCGTCGAGATCCATCTTCGGATCTTCCTCCTGGGCTTCCATGTACTTGACCGTGAGCTTACCCAGGTCGATCTGGCAGGGGCACAGGTTCAGCTTGGCGATGGATTTCAGCACCAGGCTGCTTTCGAATTCGGACAGCTCATTACGGGCTACCTCGCGGACCCGACGGTGGGATTTCATGATGTTGGCGACCGAGCGGTTGTTCAGGGTTCTGCCATACAGGAATATCTGGACACCTTTCTCGTTTTCCAGTTTTCCCATGATAGGCAGCATTTCCTGGGCCAGCGCCTCCCTGGCTTTCCAGTCGCCAAAATAGTCGTCTATATTCGGTCGTTCCACGGTATAAATTCCTGTAAAATTGCGGTCCAAAAGAAGGCGCGTATTATCCAAGGATGTCCCAAAGAAGTCCATGTTGATGTCCATGCCAAGGGCCCTTTAGCCATCCTGAATGCCCTTTCCAGCGTCTGAAATTTCCACTCCAGAGCAGTAACAGGAATCCAGGCTGCCCGGCTCCGGCCCGCGCAGTCCACCAGTGATGAATACACTTCAACTCGAATCCCTGCCCGGTGTCAGCACACCCGGTGATCGCCGACGCTGGTCAGGCGTGGCAGGTTCCGGTGCCAGCCTCCTCCTGGCCGGCTACACGCGTCAGCATGGCGGACTGACTGTCGTGGTTACCGAGAACAGCCAGCAGGCCGAACGCCTGCAGGCGGAAACCGCCTTTTTCGGCGGCCAGGACATCACCCTGCTGGAGTTTCCCGACTGGGAAATCCTGCCATACGACAATTTCTCCCCGCACCAGGACATCATCTCCCGGCGCCTGACCACCCTGACAGAGCTGCCCGCCACAAAAGACGCCATCCTGGTCATCCCTGTCAGTACCCTGCTGCACCGCCTGGTGCCTGCAAGCTATATCCGGGGCATGAGCCTGAGCCTGGCGGTCGGCCAGCAGCTGGACATGGCAACCATGCGCCGCGACCTCGAAGCTGCCGGCTACCTGTGCGTGGAGTCTGTCTACGAGCATGGTGAGTTTGCGGTGCGCGGCTCCATCATGGACATATTCCCGATGGGTGGCATGCAACCGGTGCGCATCGAACTGTTCGATGAGTTGTTCGTCTTCGGAGTTCACAGCACACTCAAATTGGCCCGCGATGATATGAAGTGCGGTTTGCAGCCCGGTTGTGGAATCCGTTGGCTCGGAACGAAGAGCATTGACTATACAATTCTGACGGCGTTTTGCCG
>JALRBG010000052.1 GCA_023257855.1 Pseudomonadales bacterium
CCGTGGTGAGCCAGCTGCCTGACCATGTAGGCAGACTGGGCGACACCGGAAAGGGCAAGGCACTGACGCAGTTTTTTATCCATGGTTTTTCTCGCGTGTTTCAGCGAATTTGCTCCTCGATGACAGCACCACCCAGGCATACATCGCCCTGGTAGAACACGATGGACTGGCCAGGAGTGACTGCCCGTTGCGGTGCTGAAAACGATACCACAAGGCGGTCGCCTTCCTTTGCCAGCATGCAATCCTGGTCTGCCTGGCGATAACGGATCTTGGCCTTGCAGGTCAGGGGCAGGGATGGCGGTTCATTGCTGACCCAGTCGACCGGGCCGCAGTACAGGCCCCTGGCAAACAAAAGGGGGTGCTCGTTGCCCTGGACGACCACCAGTGCATTGCGTTCGAGGTCCTTGTCCGCGACGTACCAGGGTTCTTCCGGCCGGTCCCTCAGGCCGCCGATACCCAGGCCCTGGCGCTGGCCAAGGGTGTGGAACATCAGTCCGCTGTGCTGCCCGACAATTTCGCCATCAGGCGTTTCGATATTGCCGGGTTGGGCCGGAATATAGGTTTCCAGGAAATCCTTGAATCGGCGTTCCCCGATGAAGCAGATACCCGTGCTGTCCTTCTTGTCGTGCGTTACCAGGTTATGGGCTTCGGCAATCGCGCGCACCTGGCTTTTTTCGAGGTCGCCGACAGGGAACAGCGTACGGGCAATCTGGCTTTCGCTGACGGCACACAGGAAATAGCTCTGGTCCTTGTTTGGGTCCAGCCCCTTGAGCAACAGGGCATGGCCATTGTCATCACCACGGCGCACATAGTGTCCTGTTGCAATGAGGTCGGCGCCGAGATGGGCGGCGTAATCGAGGAAGGCCTTGAACTTGATCTCCCGGTTGCAAAGTATGTCGGGGTTGGGAGTGCGGCCTGCGCGATACTCTGTGAGGAAATGTTCGAAAACGTTGTCCCAGTACTCGGCGGCAAAATTGGCACTGTGCAGCTTAATACCGATTTTTTCACACACAGCAGTGGCGTCGGCCAGGTCTTCTTTCGCAGTGCAGTACTCGGTGCCGTCATCCTCGTCCCAGTTCTTCATGAACAGGCCTTCCACCTGGTAGCCCTGTTCCAGGAGCAGCAGGGCGGCCACGGAGGAGTCAACGCCTCCTGACATGCCAACGATGACTTTGATTTGTGCGGGCGGTTTCATGATCTACAGGAGATGGTATATCGAATTCAGGGGAATGCGCCGGCCTGCCAGATAATCCTGGATCGTCTTGATGACCAGCGGACTGCGCGCGTTGAACCCCGGATCGAGTATGGTGGCCGCATCGAGCCAGTGCGCGGCTATGATGCCTTCATCCAGCATGCGGTCGGGCTCATGGCTGTCCGGCAGGGCAACAAAGCAGTGCCTGACATAGGTAATGTCATTGGGAGCACGATAGACATAGGTACCCAGGTAGTCGGTAAGAATCACGTGCCATGCGGTTTCCTCAAGGGTTTCACGGACCGCAGCCTCAAACAGGGTTTCCCCCTCATCGAGGTGGCCGGCCGGCTGGTTGAAAACGGTCCTGCCTTCATCGGTTTCCTCGACCAGGAGGAAGCGACCATCGTTTTCCACGACGGTGGCGACTGTGCTGTGTGGTGTCCAGATCATTGTTTCCTGCATGGCCGGTGACAGTGTCAGCGAAAAACCGCGCATCCTACCCGAAAAGCCCGGGGCGTTAAACTCGGCATACACGTCAGCGGGACTCGCGGCTGTACTTCAACAGTGCCTGCAGCTGTACTTCGACAGTGCCCACAGCTGTACTTCGACAGTGCCCACAGCTGTACTTCGACAGTGCCTACAGCTGTACTTCATAAAAAGCCGTTAAGCGGGGATAATAGGGTTTTAATACGGATCAACATAGCAAATGTCTAAATTAACCCATA
>JALRBG010000140.1 GCA_023257855.1 Pseudomonadales bacterium
CACGATGCCCGAAGGCGTTCCGGTAGCGGTAGTGCCAGGCCTGTCACCGGATAAAGAGCCTTCGGTTGGGAAAGAGCCATCAGCTGAAAAAGAGCCGTCAGCAGTATGGGAGATAAAAAATTTGTGCCCGATCGGGCTGCTCTTGGCCAGCGGCAGGTTGGCGCACCCGATCTGCAGTAGGTGGTAGCCGAAACGCCGGGGCAAACAATGTTCCAGGAGGGCCTGTTCGGACTGCAACAGGCGTTCACCCAACGGGGACCGGTACCAGCGGTCCATGGCCGTATAGAAGCCCGGCGTATCGAGATTGTCCCTGTGAGTTTTCCAGATCATGAAGTTCCAGCCAGCACATCCGGCAGGGGGTATTAATTTTGGGTATCATACCGGAGACCCCGGGGACATGCGATAGACCCCGCCATCTCGCAGGAGAACATCATGCTCAACGTCACACCCATCCCGGCATTCCACGACAATTACCTGTGGCTTTTCCAGGCATCGGGAACCCGTCAGTGCGGCATTGTTGATCCCGGCGATGCAGAACCGGTGCTGCGCTATCTGGCAGACAACGAGCTCGAACTGGGCATGATTTTTATCACCCACCATCACGGTGACCACACGGGAGGCATAGGCAGGTTGCTGCAGGAATTTGACGTTCCGGTTTACGGCCCGCATTCAGCCAACATTCCGGCGATCACCCACCCCCTTGCCGAAGACGATACTGTGAATGCCCTGGGTGAGACATTCCGGGTGCTTGAAATCCCGGGCCACACCCTGGATCACATCGCCTACTTTGCCGAAGGCAATCCACCCCTGTTGTTCTGCGGCGACACCCTGTTTGCTGGCGGCTGTGGGCGCGTGTTCGAGGGGACTCACCGCATGATGCACGGCTCGCTGCAGAAACTGGCCGCCCTGCCCCCTGACACCATGGTTTATTGCGCCCATGAATACACGCTGGCCAACCTGGCATTTGCACATGCGGTAACACCTGACAGCACGCTCCTGGCTGACCGGATTGCACGGGAAAAAGCGCGGCGGGAACAGGACATCCCCACGGTGCCCACCACCATTCGCGTGGAACTGGAAACCAATCCGTTCCTGCGCTGTGCCGAGTCGGACATTATTGCAGCGGCGCATGGCCAGAGCGGAAGCAAAGTCAGTGCTCCCGATGAAGTCTTCGGCGTTATCAGGAGCTGGAAGGATTCGTTCTAGGGCAACGGCGCCGATGTCGCAGTGTCAGTGAACAGTTCCTTGCCGGGAATGGCACTGAGCAGCCTGCGGGTGTATTCCTGGGATGGGTTATCAAAGACCTCGCCTACTGTACCGCTTTCCACCAGGCAGCCTTCCTTCATGACCACGATGCGGTCCGACAGGTAGCGCACCACGCCTAGATCGTGGGAAATAAACAGCATCGTCAGGTTGAATCGATCAACGAGGGCCAGCAGCAAATCGAGTATCTGTGCCTGGATGGTGACATCCAGAGCTGAAACCGGCTCATCGGCAACGATGAAAGCCGGCTTCGTGGCAATCGCCCTGCCGATGGCAATGCGCTGGCGCTGGCCACCGGAAAACTCGTGGGGATACCGCAGCACGCTTTCACGGGCCAGTCCCACCGAGTCCATCAGGGCATATACTTCCCTGTCGAGGGTTTTGCGGTTGCAGATCTTGTGCAGCAACAATGGTTCTGCCAGCGTGTCATACACGGTCATGCGCGGATTGAGACTGGCGTAGGGATCCTGGAAGATCATTTGCATCTGCCGCCGCAGGGGCTTCATCCTGGCGCGGCTATAGTGGCTGATATCTTCACCGGAAAAGGTCACGGCACCCTGTGTCGGTTCCAGCAGGCGCAGGATGGTACGACCCAGTGTCGACTTGCCGGAACCCGACTCTCCCACCAGCCCGAGTATCTCGTGGCGGAAAATATCGATACTGACATTATCTACGGCACGTACGGTGTCCCTGCCCTTGCCACCGGCAAATTCGACGACCACATCACGTACGCAGACCAGGGGATCGTCCTTGCCGCCGGTTTCGACTTTTTGTGTGGTCGGTACTGCAGCCAGCAGCTTTTTCGTGTACTCGTGGGAGGCGTTTTTAAAGATGGCATCATGATCGCCCGTCTCCACGAAGCGGCCATTCTGCATCACCGCGATTTCATCAGCGATATCGGCAACCACACTGAGGTCATGGCTGATGAAAATGACACCGATATTGCGCCTTTGCTGGAGTTCCTTGAGCAATTTCAGTATCTGGGCCTGGACGGTGACATCCAGTGCCGTGGTAGGCTCGTCGGCAATGATGACATCCGGTTCGGTGACCAGGGCCATTGCAATCACCACGCGCTGGCGCATGCCGCCTGAAAACTCGAACGGCCAGGCGTTCATACGCTGGGCGGCATTCTTAATACCAACTTCCTCGAGAATCTCAATACCCTTCTGCCAGGCGTCCTTCTTGCTCATGCCAAAGTGCAGGCGCAGCGGCTCGATGAGCTGGTCGCCAATTTTCAGGAACGGGTTCAGGGTGGTCATGGGGTCCTGGAAGATAATCGAGATGCCCTTCCCCCTTACCTTGCGCAATTGCTTTTCCGACATGTCGAGCAGGTTTTCACCATGAAAAAGTACTTCACCAGACTCGAAGCGCCCCGGCGGCATTGGTACCAGCCCGAGCATGCTGTAGCAGGCGACGGACTTGCCCGAACCCGACTCGCCAATGATGGCGAAAGTCTTGCCTGCTTCCACATTGAAAGTAATGCCGTTCACGGCTTCGACAACGCCGTTGCGCGTGTGGAAATGGACGGAAAGATTCTTTACCTCCAGCAAGGACATGGCTTAATCCCTTGATGCTTTCGGGTCGAGGGCATCGCGCAGGCCGTCGCCAAAGAAATTCAATGCAAAGAGCGTGATGGTCAATGCCAGGCCCGGATAGATCAGCAGCCAGGGGAACTCCTCCATGGTTTCCACGCCATAGGAAATCAGTACGCCCCAGGACGACTGCGGCGGCTGTATACCGAGGCCGAGGAAGCTGAGGAAGGCTTCAAGCAGCATGACATTTGGAATGGTCAGCGTGGTGTAGACAATGACCGGACCCAGGGCGTTGGGAATCAGGTGGCGGGCAATGATGGCAAGGGGTGACAGGCCCAGCGACATGGCCGCCTCGACATACTCCTGCTGTCGCAGGCTCTGCACCTGCCCCCTGACGATTCGCGCCATCACCAGCCATTCGACCGCACCGATGGCCAGGAACAGGAGCAGGAGATTGCGACCAAAAACCACCATCAGCAGGATGATGAAGATCATGTAGGGCAGCGCATAGAAAATATCCACCAGGCGCATCATGGCCGCGTCTACCTTGCCGCCGGCATAACCGGAGATGGCGCCGTAGGCTACACCGATTATCAGGGCCACGAAGGTGGCGATGAAACCGACCAGCAGCGAGACACGCCCACCATAGAGAATGCGCGTGAACATGTCGCGACCAAAGGTATCCGTGCCGAGCCAGTGTTCGGCGTTCGGGGGCACGGCACCCAGGCGCAGGTTTTGTTCTTCATACCCGTATGGAGCAATCCAGGGCGTAATCAGGCAGATAAAGATCAGTATGCCCAGGTAGCACAGGCCGAACATGGCCAGGCGGTTCTTGCGCAGGCGATGCAAGGCATCTTCCCAGAGGGAGGTGCCTTTGGGCATGGCATTGAGGATCTGTTGCGCTTCTTCGGTCACTGCTACTTCCTGAATTGATAACGCAAGCGGGGGTTTAGCCAGGCAGCCACGATGTCGGACAACAGGTTGAACAGCACGATGAGCGTGGACAGAAACACTGTCGTGCCGAGAATCATGGTGTAGTCCCGATTGAATGCAGCCTGGATGTAGAAACGGCCCAGGCCAGGAATCTGGAAGACGGTTTCCACCACAAACGAGCCGCTGAGCAAGGCAGCGAAGGCGGGCCCGAGATAGCTGATGACCGGCAGCAAACCGCCACGCAGGGCATGGCGCCATACCACGATACGTTCCGGCAGGCCTTTTGCCCGGGCCGTGCGCAGGTAGTCCTGGTGCATGACTTCCAGCATGCCGGAACGGCTCAGGCGAGCGATATACGCCGCATACATAGCGCCGAGCGTGATGCTCGGCAGCACCTTGTCACCCATCGTCTGGCCCCAGCCTGACACCGGCATCACGTCCAGCCAGATACCAAAGATCAGCACCAGCAGCGGCCCCAGCAGAAATGACGGCATGCAGATGCCGATCATGGCCAGGCTCATGGGGATGTAATCCTGTGCTGTATTCGGTTTGAGTGCAGCAAAGACGCCGGCCAGGCATCCGATCACCAGGGCGATGATGAGTGCATAGAAACCCAGTTCGGCGGTAATGGGCAGTCCCTGGAAGATGAGGTCGTTGACGCTGCGACCGGGGTAATAGAACGAAGGCCCCATGTCCCCCTTGAACAGGTCGCCCAGGTAGGACAGGTATTGCTCATGCATCGGCAGGTCGAGACGGTAACGCGCTTCCAGGGCAGCCTTGACCTGTTCACTGACGGCTTTTTCCGTGTCAAAAGGCCCACCAGGAGCAGCCCGCACGAGGAAGAAAGTGACCGTGATGACCGCCAGGATGACCGGTACAGCCTGGAGGACACGTAGTCCGACAAAACGCCACATGGCTTATCTGTCCCG
>JALRBG010000198.1 GCA_023257855.1 Pseudomonadales bacterium
GTACTGCCGCTGGAAGCCACCCAGCTGCTGATGATCGACGAATACAGCCTGTTCTTCTCCAACCTGATAATCGTTGGCGCCATCGCGGTAGCGCTGCTGGCATATCCGTATTTCCAGACGCACAACATCCAGAACGAGGAGTTCTATATTCTCCTGATGACCGCCACACTTGGCGCAGTCGTCCTGGCAAGCAGCAATCATTTCGTGGCATTGCTGCTCGGCATGGAAATGCTGGGGGTCAGTCTTTACGCCATGATTGCCTATCCCGTTCACGCGGATACTGCCGCCAAGTTCCCCCTGGAAGCGGGTATCAAGTACCTGATCCTGTCGGCGCTGACCGGCGGCATCACCCTGTTCGGCATTGCCCTGGTGTATGCCTACATCGGCACCCTGGGTTTTGACGAAATCCCGGCCGCCCTCGAAGCGGCAGGCGAGCTTGGACCGGTCTTCGTGATCGGGGTGCTCATGATCGTGGCGGGCGCCGCGTTCAAATTGTCACTGGTGCCGTTCCACATCTGGACACCGGATGTCTACGAAGGCGCGCCGGTGCCGGTGACCGCCTACCTGGCGACAGTCTCCAAGGCTGCCATGCTGGCCGTGACCATGCGGCTGCTGCTGGCGTCCAACGCCCTGGAATTCAAGGCCGTTGTCGCGGTCCTGACCATCATGGCTGCCGCCTCGATGATCATCGGCAACCTGCTGGCTGTGTTGCAGGATAACGTCAAACGTTTGTTTGCCTATTCCTCCATTGCCCACCTTGGTTACCTGATGGTTGTGGTGATCGCCGCCGCCGGCGTGGAAAACGCCCTGACGGTGGAAAGCATGAGCTTCTACATGCTGGCGTATTTCATCATGTCGCTGGCAGGCTTTGCCGTGATCAGCGCCATCTCCAACAGCGAAAAGGAACTGGACACACTGGCCGATTTCAAAGGCCTGTTCTGGCGCAATACCTGGTTGTCCACCGTCCTTATCACCGTGCTCCTGTCACTGGCCGGTATCCCGCTGACCGTCGGTTTCATCGGCAAATTCTATATCTTCACTACGGGTGTGGAAGGGGAGCTGTGGTTCCTGCTGTCCATGCTCATCATCGGCAGCGCCATTGGCCTGTACTACTACCTGCGCCTGATCTACCTGATGCTGCAGCCGGCTGACCAGGCCAGTGTCGACCCTGCTGCCGCCGGACTGCCAGCAGGCGTCCATGTGGTTATGGCAGCCATGACCCTCGCGATCATCTATCTGGGTGTCTATCCGACACCGATGATCAGCACTCTGCAGGCTCTCTCCAGCGCCTTCTGAGCAATCTGCCCTGAACAGGCACCGACCCTGTCCGGCGTGACGCTGCTGGTGCAATGCTGTGTCCCAAATCGACAATTCTGGCCTGATTTTGCTCACTTTTTGTGCAAAACACGGCCGGTTGAGCGATAACGCCCTGAAAACAGTGTTTTTTTTGGTCAATACTTGCATTGCCAAATACAGAGTGATTACAATCCCTCCCCCGGCTGGATATTCGTGCGAACAGAGACACATTCCACTCAAGCTACCCGGGCAGGCAGCTACACAGCCTGGTATAACAAATTAAAAAAACACACTAACAATAAAACGTTACGCAGTAATAACCAGTAACTGGCCAGAACGTCGCATCGCAGACGACATCAGGCATACCCGGAGCCCCGTTATGTCGGTTTACAGCTACACGCGCACCTCGCAAATTGAATGCCTGGAGTCCACCCAGGAACTTGAAACCATCCTCGAAAAAGAAGATCTACGCCTGCAGACCTATGCTCTCGGTGAAGGTATGAAGGTGAATGACCGGTTCGTCGACCAGAACCAGAAGTGGAACGTCAGTTTCATGAAGCGGCCCCAGGCCGCCATCCTTATGAACAGGCTGGAAGCCGGCGACATCATTCTCGTCTGCACACTGGAGCGCATCTTCAGCAACTGCGAAGACATGGTGAACACCCTGGCTGAATTCCGCAAACGCAAAGTCAGGCTCGAGGTGGTTGAACTGCATGGTGATGTCACTGACAAGACACTGACACCACGCTTCACAGACATACTGAAGATATTCCACGGCCTGGAAAAACGCCGTTCCACCGAACGCATCAAGACCGTGAAACAGAGCCAGCGCAAAAAAGGGCGCTTCCTCGGCGGCAGCCGTCCGTTCGGCTACATGATTCATTCCAACGGCCGCCTGATCGAGAATCCGATGGAGCAGCGCGTACTGAAGAAAATCCTAGATATGAAGAAGCAGGGTAAATCCCTGCGGGCCATTTCCGCCGAAGTCAGCACGCCGATGATGCCGGTCAGTTTCAAGACCGTGCAGCGCCTTATCAAGCGTCATGACAGCGAGTTGAGTGCCAGGCAGGAAGGCTGACAGGCGGGATAAAAGATACAGGATACAAGGAATTATCCTGCCGGTTCGCGTCATCATTCCACCTCGCCAGGCATTCCCGAAGTGATTTGCCTGCTCCAGTTCAATCTCTAACAGCAAAAGTAGGGGTTGAGTGAGTTTTTGCCTTGTGCGATCTGCACTCTTCGGGCTGAGGCTATCCCCCTTGTATCTTGTATCTTGTATCCTGTATCTCACAATTACGGCAACTGGTCCCAATCCGATTCCCTGATGCTCAAATCCACGCCTTTCCTGATTGGACTTCGCTACATCCTTGCGCGCAAGGACAACCGCTTCATCTCTTTTACGTCCCTGATTTCCATGGCCGGCCTCACCCTGGGGGTGATGGCAATCATCGTCGTCCTGTCTGTATTCAACGGCTCGCAGGGCATCATGCGCGAGCGCACACTGATTACGGTATCGCACGGCGACATCGGCGCCAGTGGCGGCTTCCAGGACTGGCGGGAGGCTGTTTCCCTGCTGGAAAGCAGCCCGGAGATCGTCGGTGTCGCCCCCTATATCGGGCTGGAAGCCATGCTCAGCAGGCAGGGCTATCACCAGGTCACCGAGATCAAGGCCATCTCGCCGCAGGATGAGAGCAACGTGACCCGCATAGCCGACAGCATGGTGCAGGGCAGCCTCGATGCCCTGGCCGCGGGCAGCAACGCCATCATTCTCGGCCGTGCGCTGGCCGGCAACCTGCGGCTGAATACCGGTGACTCGGTGAACCTGATTGTGCCGTCCGTGAATGCTAATAACCGGCTGTCCCTGAATATGCACCGCTTCACGGTGGCGGGCATCTTTGATCCCCAGTTTACGATCGGCAACGAACTTGCCCTTGTACACATCAGCGACAGCCTGCCGCTGCTTGGCATAGATGACATCGCGGATGCCGTCCAGTTGCGCCTGCGGGTGGCGGATGTGGATGCCGCCGGGACCATCGTCGCCGACAGTATCGCCGCACTGGAAACGGCATTTCCCGGCACGGCTTTTAACGGCAGGGACTGGAGCGTAACCGAGGCCAGCCTGTTCAATGCGCTGAAGATGGAAAAACTCATGACCTGGTTCATGCTCATGATGATTGTGGCCATCGGCGCCTTCAACATCATCTCCACGCTCGTCATGGTGGTTTCCGAAAAGAAGGCCGATATCGCCATCCTGCGTACCATGGGCGCCAGCGAGGGTGTCATCATGGGCATCTTCGTGGTGCAGGGCACCCTGGTAGGCATTCTCGGCACCTTGCTGGGGGCGGCCGCCGGCATCCTGGCCGCGCTGAATTTTTCTGCCATCTCGGGCAGCCTGGAAAGTCTCTTGGCACCGGCAAACCTCTATGTGATTACCGTGCTGCCGTCCGTATTACAGGCTTCAGATGTCTGGATAACCTGCAGCGCGGCACTGGCCATCAGTTTTATCGCCACGCTGTATCCCGCCAGGAAGGCGTCACAGGTCTTGCCTGCAGAGGTGTTGCGCTATGAGTGACGCGGTTTTGCAGTGCACCGACCTGGCCCGGACCTACCGGGAAGGCGGCAACGTGGTCGCAGTGCTCAAGGGCGCCAACCTGTCTGTTGGAGCAGGCGAGACAGTGGCTATTACGGGCACATCCGGTTCCGGCAAGACCACGCTGCTCAACCTGCTTGGCGGTATCGACAAGCCCAGCAGTGGTCATGTGAGCATCCTGGGCCAGGACCTGGCGTTGCTCGATGGCCGCGAGCTTGACCGCCTGCGCAACCAGACACTGGGTTTTGTCTACCAGTTCCATCACCTGCTGGGGGAATTCACCGCGCAGGAAAACGTCGCCATGCCGCTGATCATCGGCAAGCGTCCCTATGCGGAATGCATGGCGCGGGCCTCCGCTATCCTGGGCAAGGTCGGTTTGCAGGAGCGCCTGACGCATAAACCGTCACAGTTGTCCGGCGGCGAACGCCAACGAGTGGCCATCGCCAGGGCGCTGGTGAACAACCCTGCCTGCGTCCTGATGGATGAACCCACGGGCAACCTGGACGGCCATACCGCGGCCGGTATTCACCAGCTGATGAAGGACTTGCAGGTACAACTGACCACCAGCTTCATCGTTGTCACCCACGATCCGGCTTTTGCCGCACAGATGGACCGGATCTACCTGCTCGCCGACGGGGTGCTCAAGCTGGCGACGGGCAGGGGGGGCGCCTGACATGCAGATGCCCCTGGCCCTGTATATCGGCAAGCGCTATACCTCCATACGCTCACGCAACCAGCTGATCGGCTTCATATCCCTGTTGTCCATACTCGGCCTGGGGCTGGGTGTTGCCATCCTGATTACCGTCCTGTCTGTTATCAATGGCTTTGACAGGGAACTGCAGAACCGCATCATTGCCATGGTGCCCCACATCACCCTGTACAGCGCGCGCAGCGACTTCCTGCAGGACAGGCAGCAGTGGTCCGAGGTGGAAGCGGCACTTGCCGGCGTCGATGGCATCACCGGTATGGCGCCTTTCCTGCAGGTGGAAGGCATGCTGGTGGCAAACGGCGTCAGCAAGGGCATCGTGCTCAGCGGGATCGACCCCGGCGCTGAACGCAATGTATCCATCATCGAGGAATTCATCACCGCGGGTGAATTCGATTCACTCGCCGATCGCGAATATCGCCTCCTCATAGGGGCGGAACTGGCCTCCACGCTGGGCGTCGTGCCGGGCGACAGGGTTACGCTCGTGTCCACCGTGGTGCCGATCACGCTGCTGGGTGAATTCACCCGGCAGAAACAGTTTACCGTCGGCGGCATATTCCAGGTCGGCTCCCAGCTCGACGGTGGCCTGGCCGTTGCCCACCTTGCCGACGTGCAGCGCGTGTACAGGCTTGGCGATGCCATCCACGGCCTGCGCATCCAGGTGGACGACCTGTTCGAGGTCCAGGCCATTGGTGAGCGTATTCGCGAACGCATCGGCGACAGTTTCATGCTCTCCAACTGGACCTGGGATTATGGCAACATCTACGAAAACATCCGCCTGTCGAAATCGCTGGTTGGCCTGCTCCTGTCATTGCTGGTTGCCGTTGCGGCGTTCAATGTCGTGGTCAGCCTTGTCATGGTGGTCAAGGACAAGCAGGGTGATATCGCTATCCTGCGCACGATGGGCACCTCCCTTGGAAGCATCCGCAACATCTTCCTTGTACAGGGACTCGGCATCGGCCTGATCGGTACGGGCATCGGCATTGCCCTGGGCATCGTCTTTTCCCTGACCATCAGCGACATTGTCAGCTGGCTGGAAGGGATGATGGGGGTCCAGTTCCTCAGCGCCGACATTTACCCGGTCAACTACCTGCCTTCGCAACTGCAGCTTGAAGACCTGCTCGTCGTTACTGTCATCGCCCTCGTGCTGACCCTCCTGGCCACGCTGCTGCCGGCGCGCTCCGCCGCAAGAACCGACCCGGCCGAAGTCCTGCGCTACGAATAAGCCGGTTGCCGGCAAAATTCTGGTCCCTGGACTATCCTGAACGCGGCGCCGGCCGGACAGGAATTCCATGCGATCCTGGATTTTGTCGTTCAGCCTCGGCGTACT
>JALRBG010000210.1 GCA_023257855.1 Pseudomonadales bacterium
CTACATCCGCCGGCAGACCCTGAAGGGCGCCGAACGCTTCATCACCCCGGAGCTCAAGGAGTTCGAGGACAAGGCGCTGTCGGCCAAGAGCCGCGCCCTGGCCCGCGAGAAGCTGCTGTACGACGAGCTGCTGGAGATGCTGATCGGCCACCTGGCACCGCTGCAGGACACCGCCGCAGCTCTGGCCGAGCTGGACGTGCTGAGCAACCTGGCCGAGCGCGCGCTGAACCTCGACCTCAACCGCCCGCGCTTCGTCGAAGAACCCTGCATGCGCATCAGCCAGGGTCGCCATCCGGTGGTCGAGCAGGTGCTGGACACGCCGTTCGTGGCCAACGATCTGGGGCTGGACGACAACACCCGCATGCTGATCATCACCGGCCCGAACATGGGCGGTAAGTCGACCTACATGCGCCAGACCGCTCTGATCGTGCTGCTCGCCCATATCGGCAGCTTCGTCCCGGCGGCCAGCTGCGAGCTGTCGCTAGTCGACCGCATCTTCACCCGCATCGGCTCTTCGGATGACCTGGCCGGCGGCCGCTCGACATTCATGGTGGAGATGACCGAAACCGCCAACATCCTGCACAACGCCACCGCCACGAGCCTGGTACTAATGGATGAGATCGGCCGCGGCACCAGTACGTTCGACGGCCTCTCCCTCGCCTGGGCCAGTGCGGTATACATCGCGGCCGAAATCAAGGCCTATACGCTGTTCGCCACCCACTATTTCGAGCTCACGGCGTTGCCCGATCTTTATCCCGGTATCCGCAACGTGCACCTGAACGCAACCGAGCATGACAAGGGCATCGTCTTCCTGCACGCTGTCGAGCCCGGTCCTGCCAACCAGAGTTACGGGCTCCAGGTGGCCCAGCTCGCCGGCATACCGCCCGAGGTCATCGCCCGGGCCAGGCGCAAACTCGGCCAGCTGGAGCAGGATGATCACCAGGCCAAGACTGCCACTGCAGGAGCATCGTCCCAGGCCGAACTGTTCGCCGAGCCTGCTCGCAGTCCGGCCCTGGACATGCTGGCCGAAATCCGTCCCGATGACCTGTCGCCGAAACAGGCGCTGGAGATGCTCTACAGGCTCCGGGAACTGCTGGATTCCGGCGACTCCGTTTGATTGTCTAACGCGCCACCCTTGAGTAAAATGGCGTCTTTGTTCCATTTCAGGACCGCTTGGGTCCAGGGCTTATCGGGGGAATACGATGACCTTTGTTGTTGGCGAAAACTGTATCAAATGCAAACACACCGACTGCGTGGAAGTGTGCCCGGTCGACTGCTTCTATGAAGGCCCGAATATGCTGGTCATCAACCCGGACGAGTGTATCGACTGCGCCCTGTGCGAGCCGGAGTGCCCCGTGGATGCCATCTATGCCGACGATGAGCTGCCCGAGGACCAGAAGGATTTCCTTCAACTTAACGCTGAATTGAGTGAAAAGTGGGAAGTCATCACCGAGATGAAGGACGCCATGCCCGGCGCCGAGGAATGGGCCAACAAGCCCGGCAAGCGCGAGCACCTGCAGAAGGACTGGTAACAACACCCGCTAGTCCTGCCTGGCCAACGCTTCCAGGCTGAATCCTTCCTGTTCGATCATCAGCCGCAGTTTTTTCAATGCCGCTATCTGGATTTGCCTGACCCTTTCCTGGGTCAGGCCGATCTCCCTGCCGACCTCCTCCAGTGTTACCGACTCATGGCCGCGCAATCCGAAACGGCGCGCCAGGATGTCAGCCTCCTTCGGCGTGAGCTTGTCGAGCCAGGTCTCGAGTTGCTTCAGCATGTCCTGCTCCTGGTAATAAATGGCCGGGTCGCTGTCCGCCTTGTCCGGCAGGACTTCCAGCAAGGAAATATACGTACCTTCACAGATGCTGTTATCCATTGCACTGGTCTGAACATCATGCCGCAAGAGTTTGCGAACCTTCCTGACCGGCTTGCGCCAGCGTCCCGCGATTTCCGATTCAGTAGGCGCCCGGTCGAGCTCCTCTGTCAGCTCGCCGGTGATCTTCAGGCACGTATTGAGCTCCTTCATGACATGGATGGGCAGGCGAATAGTTCTGCCCTGGTTCATCAAGGCGCGATCGATGTTCTGTTTTATCCACCAGGTTGCATAGGTGGAAAAGCGGTAGCCCATTTCAGGGTCGAATTTTTCCACTGCCCGGATGAGCGCAATACTGCCTTCCTCGATCAGGTCGAGCAGTCCCAGCCCCCGGTGCTGGTAACGCTTGGCAATGGTGACGACCAGGCGCAGGTTGGCCTCGATCATCCGGTTTTTGCTGGCCCTGTCGCCGGCAGCCACACGCCGGGCCAGGGCCTGTTCCTCCTCGCTGTCGAGCAGGTGCTTGCGGCCAATTTCGTTGAGGTACAGGGTCGTGCTGTCCGTGGTCGGACTGGACTGGGGATTGGCGGGGAAGGGATAGCGGGAACTGACGTGCTGGGATTGCCATTACGCATATTCAAATCCTTTTAAATATCGCAAGCAGGTTTAATGGAACAAGTATTCTTTTAATACCTTCTGATACCTTTCGCAAACCTGCATCTCGGAATTTGTATACACCAACATCGGTTGCTATCGACCCGCTGTTCAGGACCCCGGCGGAAGGAAGGTCAGGGGATCTACCGGCTGGCCTTCCTGGCGGATTTCGAAGTGCAGCATGTCCCTGTCCACACCGGTAGATCCAAGTTCCGCGATCTTCTGCCCACGGGTCACGCGCTCTCCTTCCCTGACCAGCAAGACATCGTTGTGGGCATAGGCGCTCAGGAACATGTCGTTGTGCTTGATGATGAGCAATTCACCGTAGCGCAGC
>JALRBG010000252.1 GCA_023257855.1 Pseudomonadales bacterium
AGGTCGAAATTTTTGGTGACTTCGTCGATGACGTTGTAGGGACTGACCCACCATTCGCCTTCTTTGAAATATTCAGCTGTCATGTGCGTACCTTTCGTTTTGCAGTTATAAAATTTGCAGTAATCAATAGGGATAAAAACGTGTGACCGTATGCGTCGCATAGCGGAAAAGGCGACCAGAGTAATTGCCGGGTTCTTATCCGTCAATCAGTGTGATCGTAGCGACCGGGAGGCATTATATTACAGTTTGGCGCGTATGGCCTTTACCTGTGCTTTCAGTATAATCCGGGGCTTCGCTTTAAGGGAGAAATAACAAGATCATGACAAAAATTCGCACAGCCCTCGTTGGCAGCTATGCCCAGCCGGAATGGCTGATTGACCGTGAAGCCCTGCGCAACCGCCTGCCCGCACGCATCCTGTCCGGCGACATGTGGCGAATTGCCCCTGAATTGCTCAAGGAAGCCATGGACGACGCGGTACTCAGCGTCCTCAAGGACCAGGAACAGGCCGGCGTGGACATCGTTACTGACGGCGAGGTGCGCCGGGAAAGCTATTCCGCCCCCCTTGCCAATGCGCCCGAAGGCATCGACAGAAAGCGGGTTGAAACCCTGGTTGGCCGGGCTGGCAAGCCCAACAAGGTGCCACTGATCAGTGGTCCCCTCAAGCGCGTGTCCCCCGTGCATGTGGACGATGTGAAGTTCATGAAGGCCCATACCAACAGAACGGTCAAGATCACCATCCCTGGCCCCTTCACTCTTTCCCAGCTGGCTGTCAGCGAGTACTACAAGAGCCCCGAAGAAATCGCCATGGCGTACGCCGAGGTCGTCAACGAGGAGATCAAGGATTTGTTTGCTGCCGGTGCCGATATCGTCCAGTTCGACGAACCCTACCTGCAGGCCCGTTATGACGATGCCAAGGCCTACGGCCAGAAGGCTGTCAATAAAGCCCTGGAAGGCGTCAAGGGCACCACGGCACTGCACGTGTGCTTCGGTTATGCCGCCATGGTGACTGACAAGTCCGGCCTGGCGGGCTACTCCTGCCTTCCGCTGGTCAATGACATTACCGTCGACCAGGTCTCCATTGAGGCTGCCCAGCCGACACTGGACCTGGGTGCTGCACTTGGTGCGCTGTCCAGCAAGACCATCATGGTCGGCGTCCTGAACCTGGGTGATGAAACACCGGAAACTCCGGAGATCGTCGCTGATCGCTTGCGGGCTGCCCTCGAGTTCGTGCCGCCGGAGCGGATCATTGCCGCACCGGACTGCGGCCTGAAATACCTGCCGCGCGCTTCCGCTCGAGCCAAGCTCAAGGCCATGGTCGACGGCACCGCCATCGTCAACGCCGAGCTGAACTAGAAAATCCGAAAACAAAAACCCCGGGTTGGCATGAAAACCGACCCGGGGTTTTTTTATGCCCTTCCTGATATCAGGACATGATGGAGTGCGCGAGCATGGGTGACCGGCGCAGCTGGAATTCGATGTCCCGGGCGGCGTCACGCAATTCGGGCACGATCTGCTCGATCATTTCCTGCTCGGACAGGCGCGCCGAAGCCGTGGAGCACGACACCGACGCGATCACCTTGTTCTCTTCATTGAATACCGGGACGGCGACCGAAACGACACCGAAATCCAGTTGCCCGTCGGTTGCGGCGTACATATTCTTGCGCACGTCATTCAGCACCTGCCTGAGCTCCTTTTTGGTGGTCACTGTTTTCTCGGTGAGTGGCTCCATGTGGACTTCTCCGAGATAGGCGTCCAGCTTGGCTTTTTCCTCGAAGGCCAGGATCGCCCTGCCGGCGGCTGTCGCATAGGCCGGAAACCGGGTGCCGACGCCTGCCACGATACGGGTGAGCTGCTTGGTGGATACGTAAACCAGGAACAGTACATCAAGGTCGGAAAGTACGCCAAGGGCGACACTGTTATCGGTCTTGTCACGAACGCGCTGCAGCGAAGGCCTGACTACTTCCTCGAGATTCATGGATTCGATATAGGCAGAGCCCAGCTTGAACACCTCGGGACGAAGCAGGAACAGCTTATCCTTCTTGCCCACGTAACCCAGGTGCTGGAGCGTGTTAAGGCATCTTCTTACCACGGCAGGATTGAGCTGGGTCTGGGTAGCGATTTCACTCAGGGTCATTTCCGGCTTTTCACGGGTGAACGCCCTGAGAACCGCAAGCCCACGCGCCAGTGAATTGAGGTATTCACCGTCACTTCTTGGATTTTTTTCCACCATGCTGCGCTTTCCCGGTATGCCTACGCTTCAATCAGGCAGGCTTTTCGGCACTCACAATCGAATAATAGCCGTAGGTATTCAGGCTGCTCACCTTGACGAACCCTGCCGACTGCAGGATGTCCTCAAGCTGCGGCAGTGTAAACTGCTGGCCCAGGGTGCCGATCGCCATCAGCAATGAGAAATTGATGGCAGGATACGGCGAATGGCCGCTGTCATGGAGAAGCATTTCATGGAGCAGGATTTTGCCGCCAGGCTCGAGTGCCTCGAAGCTGCTTTTGGCCAGTTCGCGGCAGGTATCGAAGCTCCAGTCGTGGAAAATATTGGAGAAGAAGTGGGCATCGTAACCAGCAGGCCATTTCTCCCGGAACATATCCACCGAAACGGTATCGACACGTTCACTCACGCCGCCCTCGGCTATGTATTCCCGGGCCAGTTCACAAATGGACGGCAGCTCCATGATCGTACAGCGAATGTCGGGCAACGCCTGGGCCAGGGCAATCATGAAGCAGCCGGAACCTCCGCCAACATCCAGTACCCGTGAAATCCTGCTGAAGTCCGCGCTATGGGTCATCCCAACTGCAGCGGCCATGGAATGGCTGTGCATGAAGGCGGTGATTTCCCGGGCCTGAGCAGGACCGCCACCCTACCGCTAGCGATCCGGATCTCCTGCCTCGACCCCTGACAGCACGGTCGGAAAGTGGGAAACTGACTCTACGTCAGTTTTCGAGGGGAACAACATGACCAGCACCGACTCCGCCA
>JALRBG010000294.1 GCA_023257855.1 Pseudomonadales bacterium
ATGAGCGACACCTCCATAGCGCCAGATCACGTCCCTCCGTATTCCAGCTCAGAAAAAACTATCCTTGGCCATCCCCGCGGGCTGGTCATTCTCTTTTTTACTGAAATGTGGGAGCGCTTTTCCTATTACGGCATGCGCGGCCTGCTCATCCTGTACCTGACCCAGCATTTCCTGTTTTCCGATGAGCGCTCTACGGTCCTCTACGGTGCCTACACTGCCCTGGTCTATGTTATGACCATAATCGGCGGCACCCTGGCCGACCGTTACCTGGGTTCCCGCAAGGCGGTCACGTTCGGCGCCATTCTGCTGGTGCTGGGCCATTTCGGAATGGCCTTCGAAGGCAGCGGTTCACAGCAGGTGATGACGTACAACGGTGCGGACTACCAGCTGACCCTCGACGGCCGCGGCGGAGATGCCAACCAGATTGTCGTGTCGGAGCAGGGCGTCTCACGTATCAGCTTCAGCGATGGAGCCACCGTCATGCAGATTGCCGATCCCGGAGCGGTCGGCCTGCCGGCAACGATTCCCACCGCCAGCTATTCCCTGCGTGTCGAAACCGAGACGTTCTATCTCAACATCCTGTATCTGTCACTGGCCCTCATCATCGCCGGTGTGGGTTTCCTTAAGGCGAATATTTCCACCATCGTCGGCGCTCTTTACGGCTACGGAGATACCCGACGTGATTCGGGTTTCACCATCTTCTACATGGGTATCAACCTGGGCTCCTTCATCTCATCCATCGCCTGCGGCTACCTTGGCATTATGTACGGCTGGAAATACGGTTTCGGCCTCGCCGGCATCGGCATGCTCGCGGGTCTGATGACTTTCCTCAGATACCAGGACTGGCTGGAGGGCAAGGCCGAACCGCCCAGCGAGGAAAATCTGAAACAGAAGGTGCTGGGGCCCCTCAATATCGAACAAATGTGCTACCTGACCGGAGTTGGCATCATTGCTGTTTCCATGCTGCTCGTCATGAACGCGCACCTGGTGGATCAAAGTTATGTGGGGCTGCTGGGCATCCTGATTTTTGTCGTGCTGGTGGCTTACGCCATCACAGAATGCGCCGGTGAAGAACGGGATCGCATGCTGGCCGGCATCTATTTCGTGCTGGCGCAGATTCCTTTCTGGGCCCTGTTCGAACAGGCGGGTTCCTCGCTGAACCTGTTCACCGACCGCCTGGTGGACCGCACCATGCTGGGATTTTCCCTACCGGCCCCGGTGTTCCAGTCACTCAACGCCATGTTCATCGTCATGTTTGCGCCGGTACTGGCGTGGTTGTGGGTCAGCCTGGGAAAACGCAACCTGAATCCGTCGACACCGGTGAAGTTCGCGATGGGTGTGTTCCTTGCCGGACTCGGCTTCCTGTCCCTCGTGGCGGGCATGACCACCTCCGGTGAGACAGGCATGACGGCGGTCTATTTCATTTTCCTCATTTACTGGATTCATACCATTGGTGAGCTGATGGTATCGCCCGTAGGCCTGTCTGCGGTCACCAAGCTCGCTCCGCCAAAGGCCGTGGGCATGACGATGGGCGCCTGGTTCCTGTACAGCGGACTGTCTAACTACCTGGCCGGCGTTATCGCCTCCACCACGGGCGCAGAAACCATCGGCGGGCAGATTTCGGACGTGGCGGCCGCAAAGGCCACATACGCTGCGGTCTATTCCCAGGTGGGCTACATCGCCATGGCCATCGCCGTCGTCATGCTGGTGATTTCACCCTTCATTAAGAAAATGATGCACTCGGCTTAAGCAAACCATCAGCTTTTCCTCAGGAAAAACAGGTGCATCTGTCTTCCGTCTGGGGGATACTTTGCCCCCGCTGACGGGCGTGACAGCGCCTGATTTCAACACGAATAATTACAGCCTCTCCGGTAACTGAAACTATCAAAGACAGGATTTTCCCTATGTTGCATCCAAGATTTGTGTCCCTGGTCCTGGCCGTTTCCCTGTTAACCGCCTGTGGCGGCAGCGAGGAAAGCGCTACCGGACCCGGTGTCTCGGCGCCGGCAGCAGCCGGCGGGGCAGGCACATCGGCGTTCGCCAATGTGGACCAGGAACGACTGAACAATGCAGCCATCGAGCCCGACCAGTGGCTCACGTTTGGCGGCACCTACTATGAGCAGCGCTACAGCCCGCTGAATCAGATCACCGCCGACAACATCGACCAGCTCGGTCTCGCATGGTTCGTCGATATCCGCGCCAACCAGGGCCAGCAATCGACCCCCCTGTATGTTGACGGCGTGATTTATTTCACCGAGTCCTGGGGACAGGTCAATGCGGTGGATGCCTCCAGCGGTGAAAGACGGTGGCGTTTCGATCCCCAGGTTGCCGGCGACGTCGCCGGCCGGGGATGCTGCGGTGTCAACAACCGTGGTGCAGCCATTTATGAAGGCAAGGTATACGTGACTGTCTATGACGGCCGCATGTTTGCACTGGATGCAGGTACTGGCGATGTCCTGTGGGAAACCCAGACTGTCGATCCTGAAATGTGGTACACCTCCACCGGTGCAGTACGCGTGGCCAACGGCAAGGTATTCATCGGCAACGGTGGTGCGGAATTCAAAACGCGCGGCTATGTCTCCGCTCTCGACGCCAATACCGGGGAAATCCTGTGGCGCTTCTACACCGTACCTGGCAATCCGGAACTCGGATTCGAAAACGATGCCATGCGCATGGCGGCTGAAACCTGGAACGGCAACTGGTGGGATCTCGGTGGCGGCGGTTCCACCTGGGACGGCATCACCTATGATCCGGTCACAAACCTGCTGCTGTTCGGCGTCGGCAACGGTGCGCCGTGGAATCCGCTGGTGCGCAGCCCGGGCGGTGGTGACAACCTGTTCCTCAATTCCATCGTGGCGGTCGATGCTGACACCGGCGAATATGTCTGGCATTACCAGCAAATTCCCGCCGAGGAATGGGACTTCGACGCGGTCCAGCAGATCACCCTGGCCGATATCGAGGTCGACGGCGAAGTCCGTCACGTGGCCATGCAGGCAGCCAAGAGCGGTTATTACTACATGCTCGACGCCTATACCGGCGAACTGCTGCGCGCCAACAATTTCGTGCCCGTCAACTGGACCTCCGGTTACGACATGGCTACTGGCAAACCGATCATCAACGAGGCCGCCCAGTACACGAAGCGTGAAGCAGGCACCATCATCCAGCCCGGACCCGCCGGCGCTCACGGGCAGGCACCGATGTCCTACAATCCCAACACCGGCCTGCTCTATATTCCTGCCATGGAAAGCAGCATGGCGTTCGCCAATGCGCCGGAAAATATCGAGGGCCGCTTCAATCTCGGCATGGAATACTTTGGCCATGACTATGCGTACGATGATCCGGAGAACACCATCGAGCGCGGCAGCAAGACACGCCTCGTCGCCTGGGATCCGGTCGCCGCAGAGGAGGTCTGGGCCATAGAGGATGTCGCCGTAGGCGGCACGCTGTCCACCGGCGGCGGTTTGCTCATCAAGGCCAACGGCCAGGGCCAGACCCTGGGCATCTACGATGCCGAAGACGGCACCGAGCTGAAACTGTTCGATGTCCAGGCCAGCGCCACTGCCGGTCCGATCACCTACATGCATGACGGTGAGCAGTACATCGCCCATATTGTCGGCGGCCCTTCCTTCCAGGGTTACTACGCACCGACCTATGCGCGTCTGCTGGTTTACAAGTTAGGCGGTACGGCCACGCTGCCGGAAAAAACCGAGTTCACCCAGCGCCCGCTGTCGCCGCCGGAAGAGACCGCGTCAGAAGCCGTGGTGGCGCGCGGTGGAGAAATCTATGGTGAGAATTGCTCCTTGTGCCACGATGTCGGCGGCATGGCCCGCAGTTCATTCCCGGACCTGCGCCGGACGCCGCTGCTGCATTCCGCGGACGGATTCAACAACGTGGTCCTGCAGGGTGCCCTGGCAGAACGCGGCATGACCTCGTTCGCCGCGTCTCTTAACGAAGATGACACAGACGCCATCAGGCACTACATCATCGCGCAGGCGCATATCGCGCTGAACACGCCGAATCCCTTCGGGCCGGCGCCCGACGTTGCGCCGGAAGATGTGGACGAGGTAGAAGAAGCCACTCAGGAAAATTAAACGGGATTTGCAGTGAAAAACCGGGCTTAGGCCCGGTTTTTTACTAACAAATCCCTGTTTGTAGTAGCTACTGCGCCATAGTTTTATAACCTATTGGTTACGTTTATGTTCATGTGCCGTTTCTATAATTTATTGAAAACCCTCTTTCCCTGTCTTATTCTCAGACGGGTTAAAGGAGGCTGACATGAAAACATCAACATTAGCTGTAAAACTGCTTTGCGGCGTTGTTCTGGGTAGTGTCGCCAGTGTTGCTCTGGCCCACCACGGCTGGATCTGGTACGGCAATGATCCGTTCGAACTGACTGCAGAGGTCGTGGGCAAACGATTCGGCAATCCTCACGATGAACTGACGCTGCGTGATGCCGACGGGCAGGAATGGTATGTACTGCTGAGTCCGCCGGGACGCAGCCGCCGTGCCGGGCTGTCCGATGACGCGGTGCAGGTGGGTGATACCGTGACCGCCTACGGTCACCGCCGCAGCGAAGGCAACAACTTCGAAATGAAGACCGAGCGGCTGAAAGTGGGAGACAAGGTTTACAACCTCTATCCCGACAGGAGTTGATCACCCACTAGCCACTAGCCACGAGTGAATAGTGACGAGTATCTAGGAAATCACCAGCCACCCAGTATAGGCCACATACCCCGCTAGCATTAACACACCCTCCCTGCGGTCAACCTTGTAGTGGGTGCGCATGAACATCATGACGACACCGGAAAGCAGGATCAGTGTCACCATGTCGGGCCAGCCGATTACGCCGGCATGCAGGGGTCGCACCAGCGAGGTGATGCCCAGGATCCCGAACGTGTTGAAGATATTGCTGCCGATGATATTGCCGATGGCCATGTCGCCATAACCTTTCCGTGCTGCCACCAGGGTAGTGGCCAGCTCCGGCAGGCTGGTGCCCACCGCCACCACGGTCAAACCGACCACGGCCTGGCTGATGTCAAGCAGCAGGGCTGCCTGGACAGCACCTGTCACCAACAGCTTGCCGCCGCCGATCAGCATGCCCAGGCCGAGGATGAAGAGATAGGCATCGTAGTAGATGGGCTTTGCCGTCAGCGTGCCGGTGACTTCGACATCTTCCTCGGTGGGCTCCGGGTGCGCCTTTGCATCCCAGAGTGTGTAAAGGATGTACGCCACCAGCCCGGCGCCGAGCAGGGCGCCTTCCACCCTGTTTACGGCATCGTCCGCCAGGAACAGGCACATGATGCAGGTAGCGCCAAGCATGATCGGTGCGTCGATGCGCAGCACCTTGTTTTCAACCAGCAGGGGACTGATAACGGCGGCCAACCCGAGTATGAGTCCGATATTGGCGATGTTGGAGCCGACCACGTTGCCGACGGCGATTTCCGGCGCCCCGTCCAGCGCCGCGCTGACGGATACCGCCAGTTCAGGCGCACTGGTGGCGAAAGCCACGACTGTCAGGCCGATACTCAGCGATGACATGCCGAACTTGTGGGCGATGGCCACGGCGCCGCGCACGAGGTATTCCCCGCCGTAAAACAACAGTGCCAGGCCGGCGCAGGCCTGCAGGAGAGCTGTGAGCATAATCTGTATACGCCAACATGGCCCGGGTCACGCTGCCGGGCATGATTCTTTTAATCAGTGTGAGTATGGGTATATCATCAGGCTGCTTCAAGGGAAAATTCGTTTCCACTGCCAGGTGGATTGCCTGATATAAAAACAGTGATGTACGCACGCATATAATCAGAAAAGGACAAGTTCATGGGAATATCAACAATTATCACCCTGGTCATCGTCGCGGTCGTCATTTTCTGGATCGTTGGCATCTTCAATCGCCTCGTGACATTGCGCAACCGCTTCCAGAACGCCTTTGCCCAGATCGAGGTACAGCTGAAACGGCGCTACGACCTGATCCCCAACCTGGTGGAAACCGCCAAGGGTTATATCACGCATGAGCGGGAAACCCTGGAAGCGGTCATCGCCGCCCGCAACCAGGCACTCAGCGGGTTGGAAAAAGCAGCCGCGGCACCCGGCAGTCCCGCGGCCATGATGGACCTGGGCAAAGCCGAAGGCATGCTGGCCGGTGCACTGGGACGCTTGAGTGTGGTCGTGGAAGCCTATCCGGATCTCAAGGCCAACCAGAACATGATGCAGTTGTCCGAGGAGTTGACCAGCACGGAAAACAAGGTGGCTTTCTCGCGCCAGGCCTTCAACGACGCCGTCACCGAGTACAACACCTACAAGCAGACATTCCCGCCGGTTATTTTTGCCGGCGCTTTCGGCCATGCTGCCGATGCCAGCCTGCTGGAATTCGAGGACAGCGCGGAAATCCAGGCAGCACCGAAAGTCTCTTTCTAGGGAGTTTGCCGGACCAGCCTAGTGAATTTCTTTACTCACCAGGACCAGGCTAGGAGCAACACCCGCAAACTGGTGGTCCTGTTCCTGTGTGCGGTGGTGACGCTGATCATCATCACCTCGTTTCTTGTCATTGCCGTGTTGTTCTTTGCCAATGCGCAGGCGGATATAGGGCTCAATACCGAATTCCTCACGTCGACCATCTTCATCCAGGTCAGCTTCATTGTCATTGTCGTGGTGGGCATCGGCATGCTGGTCCGGCTGGCCCAGTTGCGCGGCGGCGGCAAGGTGGTGGCCGAGTCGCTGGGCGGCCGCCTGCTCAATACCAGCACGCGCGACCCGGATGAACGCAAGATCCTCAACGTCGTGGAAGAGATGGCTATCGCTTCGGGCACGCCGGTTCCACCGGTTTACCTGATGGAGGATGAAGCCATCAATGCCTTCGCCGCCGGTTACAAACCCCGCGATGCCGTGATCGGCGTCACCCGCGGCTGCATTCGCGAACTCAGCCGCGATGAACTGCAGGGTGTAATCGCCCATGAGTTCAGCCATATCTTCAACGGCGATATGCGCCTGAACATCCGCCTGATGGGTCTGCTGTACGGCATCATGGTGATCGGCCTGATCGGCTATCACATCCTGCGCGGCACCCGCTATCGCAGTACGGGAAGGTCCGGAAAAAACAATGTCGCCGCGATTCTCGCCCTGGGGGTCGGTCTCATGGTCATCGGTTATGGTGGCACCTTTTTCGGCAACCTGATCAAGGCTGCGGTAAGCCGGCAGCGCGAATTCCTGGCTGATGCCTCGGCCGTTCAGTACACACGCAATCCCGACGGGATCGGTGGCGCCCTGAAAAAAATCGGCGGCTACAGGAAAGGCACTGTCATCGACAGCAGTGATGCCAACGAGATCAGCCACATGCTGTTTTGCAACGGCATCAAGGCGCACTTCACCGGCCTGTTCGCCACGCACCCGCCACTTGATGAGCGCATACGCCGCATCGATCCGCGCTGGGACGGCAAGCTCACCTATGCCGGGTCTTCGGCACATGAGATGTCCAGCGAAGCAGGGGTTTCCCACCTGGCCGGTGGCGGGGAATCCGCCCTCGACTCGGTTGGCAATCCCGGTCCCGCCCACCTGTCACAAGCCGCGGCGACCATCGAGGGATTTTCGGCGCTGCTAATCGAGGAGGTGCATACTCCCCAGGGTGCCAGTTTTATTATCTATTGCATGCTGATGGCGCTGTCGAATGATGCTGTAGCAGACCATCAGCGCGGCATACTGAGGGGCACGCTGGTAGAGGGGGACTACCTGGCCCTGGTGCAGGTCGGCAAAGCCTTTGCTCATGTTGAGAGGGAACAATACCTGGCCCTCGTCGACATGGCGCTGCCCAGCCTGAAGCAGTTGTCGAAAGCACAATACCAGGCGTTCATGGTCATGCTGGGCAAACTGATTATGGCAGACGACAATATTTCCCTGTTCGAATGGTGCCTGTTCAAGATTTTGCGCTACAACCTGGATGAACGTCCCGACCGCCGGCAAAGGGCCATACCCATTTCCTCGCTGGTGGATGAATGCGTGGTGCTGATGTCGGTGCTGGCGACGGCGGGCAATTCGAATGAACGGGCGGCAAAGGATGCCTTCAACCGCTCACGCAATGTGCTGGATCTCGGGCCTCTGAGTTACCAGCCGCAGCTGGGGGTGAATACGGGATTGCTGGAAAAGGCACTCGACAGGCTGAACCATCTCAGACCATTGCAAAAGCCGCTGCTGCTGAAGGCCATGGTGTCATGCATCAATGCTGATGGCAGGGTGACGGCGGAGGAAAGCGAGCTGCTCAGGGCGGTGGGCAGCCTGCTGGACTGCCCGATACCGCCGCTGCTGCCGGGGCAGCGCTTTATTTAGGGCGTGTCGTTATTCCAGGGCGTCGAAGTGGCGGCTCTCGAAAAACTCCAGTTTGCCGGCTGACGGCACCATTTCCGTTTCCGCGCCGAATTCCTCTCCCAGCACCATCACGTTGCCCGGCTCGTTGCCGGTAAAGCCTGGCCAGGCCGGCAGCCCGGGACCGCCGGCACGGCTGCTGCGCGCAAAGCTGACCCAGTAGGTGGCCATGGCATCGGCCAGGGCGCGGTCGGCATCGGTCCATTCCGGGTGCTGGTCATGCTGGTTGAATACGTAGGCCAGTTCGGAGACATGGGTAGCGCCGCGGTTGGTGCCGGGAGGCACGCGCGTGAAGAAATAGACATAGGACTCAAAGCCCCAGTCGGCCTGGTAGCCGGCCGTGTTGCGTGCCAGGAAAGCCATCTCGTCATTGAAGGCCTGCTTGCCCATGGCGTTGGCGGAGGCATCGTCGCTGGCAGGATAGAGCGCCAGGAAGTCTTCCGTACTGTCACCATACAGTTCGTTCACCGTGTTCCGGTATGTGGCCAGATCCGGAATGCCCGGGCCGAAGAAATTCGCCTCATCACGGTTCGTGCCCGCCATCAGGTAGACGGGGTGCTGTTCGCCGTCATAGAAGGTCTGGAATATGGATTTCGGCAGGAACCAGCCGTCGACATTGACACTGCCGCCGGCCGGAAAGTTCTCGTAGATAGCCTGTGCAGGGGCCGCGCGCAACTCGGCCAGGTTCGCCGCGCCGAATTCACGCATCTGCGACAGGCCCGCCTGTTCAGCCTCCGCCAGCGTCAACTGGGGCTGCGAGGTATATCCCAGCACGGGATTGTCGGCCCGGCTCTGCAGGATGGCCCGGTGAATGAGCCCCAGGCTCAGCGGCGAGGAAATCAGCGCGCTTATGGCGATGGCACCGGCCGACTCACCGAACACGGTGACGTTGGTGGGGTCGCCGCCGAAAGCGGAAATATTGTTGTAGATCCATTCCAGGGCGGCGATGGCATCGAGCATGGCGTAGTTGCCGGAGGCATTGTTCGGGGACTCGGCTGTCAGTTCGGGATGCGCGTAAAAACCGAAAGTACCCAGGCGGTAATTGAAAGTGACTACCACGGCGCCCTTGGCGGCCAGGTGCTGGGCGTCATACTGGGGCCCGTTGCCTGAACCGGCGAAGAAACCACCGCCGTGGATCCACAGCATGGTGGGATAAAGCTCGTCCTGGGATTGCGCCGGAGTCCATACGTTCAGGTACAGGCAATCCTCGCTGCTGAGCACCTGTTCGGCGCCGGGTGCGAAACCGGACTGGATGCAGCGCGGTGCGAAAGCGGTGGCCGGTCTTACACCGGACCAGCTGGCCGGCGGCTGTGGTGCGCGCCAGCGGTTTGCGCCGATAGGTGGTGCGGCATAGGGGATGCCGCGGTAAACCATGACATCGCTGTTGCTGGCCGCTTCGCCAGCGATCAGGCCAGTGTCGATCCGAATGGTATCCGGCAACTGGGCCGACGCCAGGACTGATATGCATGTTGCAAAGACGAAGAGGGTAATTCTAGTAATCGCGGATAGCATGGTTTTCTTCCCCCGGAAATCAGTCAGGCAAATATAACAGTTTCAAGCCTGCCAATGCCAAGCGCATTGTGGCTGCGGTGGGGAGGATGCAACGGTAGCAGCGTCAGCCGCTGGTCGACATGTAGAAGACAACGCAGTACAGGATCTTGAAGACCATGTGGCCGACCTGGTCCTGGTGCAGGGTGATCCATTTCTCGCACTTGCAGAAATCGATGATCCAGTGGCTGACAGCTTCAATGACGGCAAACAGGTTGCTGCCGGTGATAATGATGACGATGGCGGCGTGGGTGAAGGAATGGGCGGTGAGCCAGTAGTACCACTGGGGAAAGTCTTCCCCGTACTGCTCGCGCAGCTTGCTGTGGCGGCTCTTGGCCGAGCTCATGGGACCCAGCTGCAGGACGTAATCGCCTATGCAGTGGCCAATGACGGGTGAAAAAACAGTATCAAGACATCCATCGACATTGTCCCCGTTCCCCCAGAATTCCGGAGAACTGGTTAGTTTTCAGGCCGTTACAAAATCCTTAACCTGTAATTATTCATAGAATAACACCGGATACTAGGGAAATGTCCCGGGTCGGGAGTTTTTCATATGTTCAGGGGCTGTTCATTTACTCCTTGTTATCTTAGCTCCATCGTCAACAGAAGGAACATATGCCATGAACAGATCACGCTTGCTGGTTGTTTCAGTCCTTGCCGCCGCTGTCGCCGGCAGCCTGCCGGTGCAGGCAGAAACCACCTACTTTGATGCCCAGGTACTGGATGCCATGCCGATTTACCGTGTCATCGAAACGCCTGTTCCCACACGCCAGTGCTGGGAAGAGGAAGTGGTCCGTTCCAGTAGTCGTCACCATTACCGCTCCCGTACTCCGGGTCTCCTGGGAGCGGTAATTGGTGGCGCAATTGGCGGCTCGCTCGGCCACCACAACACCACCCGTAATGTCGGCACGGTGGTGGGTGCAATCCTCGGTGGTTCCATCGCCAGGGATATACAGCAAGCCAACTATGAACCCGGCGTACGGCTGGAAACCGTCGAGCGTTGCGAGACGGCAAACCACTATGAACAGGAGGAAAAACTGGTTGGTTATGATGTACTGTATCGCTACAATGGCGAGGATTTCCGGGTAAGGATGCCCAATGATCCTGGTGCCACGGTACGAGTCCGGGTCAACGTCGAACCGGTTATCTAGCCGACAAATCCTGGCGTTGTATTTCCAACCCAGTGGCAATGCAATCACGAGACCGGCCCGGTTCCGGGAACGACAAACCGGCAAACCTGATCAGAGAAGCTGAGCGTGAAGAGCACATTTTCCAGCCTTGCCCTGTTACTGGCAGTCATGATGTTACTGCCAGTCGCCGGCATGGGCGCAACGGAAGACGACGGCTTCGACGTGAACGATCCGCGCAATGCCACCCGCAGCGTGAACCCGGAAAACAGCGCCAACAGCCTGACGGCGCAGCCGCGCATTTCCCGCAGCCAGGCCATGAATATTGCCAGCGGCCGGTACGAAGGCCGGGTCCTGAGCATTCTCATGGATAACCGCACCAACAACTGGCGCGTACGCATGGATCGCGATGGCACGGTTTTCAACGTCTTCGTCAACGCCTCTTCCGGTGATGTGAACGCGTCCTCGGACTGAACGCGATCCGGACCTTATCCTCTATTCCTATGCGCCTGCTTATTGTCGAAGACGAAGACCTTTTGAGAGCCCAGCTCGTCAAGGCCCTGACCGATACCGGCTACGTGGCGGATTCCGCCAGTGACGGTGAAACCGGGCTGTTCCAGGCCAAGGAGTTCGACTATGACGCGGCCATCATCGACCTCGGCCTGCCCAAACTCAACGGGATCGACCTGATCAAGGCCATCAGGGCCGAGGCTATGACCTTTCCCATTCTTATTCTCACTGCCCGGGACAACTGGACGGACAAGGTAGAGGGGCTCGATTCGGGCGCCGACGATTACGTGGTCAAGCCGTTCCAGATCGAGGAGATCAAGGCCAGGCTCAATGCGCTGCTGAGGCGCGCCGCCGGTTTCGCCAAGCCGACACTGGATTTCGCCGGGCTCAGCCTGGACACCACCGCCAAGCGCCTGCAGGTGGACGGCAGCGAAGTGGAGTTGACGGCCTACGAGTACAAGGTGCTCGAATACCTGATGCTGCACCCGGGCAAGGTGGTGTCAAAGACCGAACTGACCGAGCATCTCTACGACCAGGACTACGACCGCGACAGCAACGTGCTGGAGGTATTCATCCGCCGCCTGCGCCAGAAGCTGGATCCCGAGGAAACCCTGAAACCGATCGACACAATTCGCGGCCAGGGCTACCGGTTCAATGTCCCTGCCAGCAACGCATAACGTTCCCATTTCCCTGCAAACCCGCCTGGTGCTGGCCTTCGGCATCCTGCTCATACTGTTCCTCGGGCTGACCGGCCTCGTGCTCGACCGCGCCTTTCGTGAAAGCGTCGCCGCGGCCGTCGAGGAAAGACTGCAGTTGCAGATCAATGCCCTGATTGGTGTGGCGGAACCGGAAAATGGCGTTTTCTTCGTCCCTGACCTGGAGGAAGCCCGGTTTTCCCAGATCAACTCCGGCCTGTATGGCTTCATCCTCGATGCCGCCGGCCAGGTATTGTGGCGCAGCCCGTCTGCCCTGAACCTGAGCCTGGACCAGGCCGATTTCCTCAACCAGCCCATGGAGCGCGGCCAGACCGTGTTCGGCAGCATGGAAACGACCGAGCAGGGCAGGTTGTCCTATGCCAGCTACGGAATTTTCTGGTCACCCCTGGAGCAGGAGTTTTCCTTCGTGGTGATGGAATCGGTGGAGCCCACCACCGCCGAGATCCGCGAGTTCCAGTCCAACCTGTACCTGTGGTTCGGCGGGCTGGCCCTACTGCTCTCCATCGTGCAGATCCTGCTGCTGCGCTGGGGCATGAAGCCGCTACAGCAACTGGCGACGGAAGTGTCTTCCATCGAAGCGGGTGAGAAGGACCAGGTGGAGCAGCAGTACCCGCCGGAATTGCAGGCGGTCAGCAAGAACCTGAACCTGCTCATCAAGAGCGAGCGCGAACGCCAGTCACGCTACCGCACCACCCTGGGTGACCTGGCGCACAGCCTGAAAACACCGCTGGCGGTGATTTCAGGCATCGTCCAGCAGACTGGCAAGGATGGCGGCAACGTGTCAGAACCGGGGGCGCTGAAAGATCTCGAGGAGCAACTGGAGCGCATGAACCAGATCGTGTCCTACCAGCTGAAGCGCGCGACGCGTTCGGGAAAATCCGGCTACCTGGGCGTGCCCGTCAAGGTGGCGCCAGCAGTAGCGAAGATCATCGGTGCACTGGCAAAGGTTTACCGCGACCGGCAGATCAGTGTCGACCAGGAACTCGAAACAGATGCGGTTTTCCACGGCGAGGAAAGCGACCTCATGGAGCTTTGCGGCAACCTGCTGGACAATGCGTTCAAATACGGTGATAGCCGCATCCATGTCCGCGTTTTCCACCAGAGCAGGCAGCTGCACATCGAGATCGAGGATGACGGCAACGGCATCGCCGAAGGTGACAGGGAATGGGTGCTGCAGCGCGGCGCCCGTGGCGACACGCTCAAGAGCGGGCAGGGCATCGGCCTGGCCGTGGCCGTGGATATCGTGAGCAGTTACAACGGGGAAATCAGTGTCGGCACTGGCAGTCTTGGCGGGGCGAAAATCAAAGTAGTCCTGTAAAAAAAATGGAGCCAGGATATGAACTGAGTAACGTCCCCCGATTTTACTCCAGGAGATTAGAGGTTGGCCTATGCTAACTCCGTGTTCATACCCTGACTCCAAAGGTGAGTCTTCTTTCCAGTATTTCCTTTAAATTGTGCAGCTATCCCGCAACTTAGAAATTACACGCTGCGGCCGGTAACCGGTTCCGCGTTTCCACACCGCGGCTGTCGTAGGTGCGTTCATAACAGTCGCCGTGGATATCCCGCAGCAAGCTGCGGGCGGGCCGGACAGAACTGCGGTCCACCACCCTTTCACTGACATGACCGACAACACCGGAAGTATCGTTCACGTAAACCACTCTCGGTTGTGAATAAACCACTGTAGTCTGGTTGCGCCAGGGAGAATAGGCGTAGCCGGTGCCAATGCCGGCCAGTATCGGTGTGCCGTACCAGGCGGTGTAACCCGTGCCGTAATTCAGGCTCACGGACCAGCGATTGTCGTTAAAGCCATAAGGACGGTAGGACTGATACGGGCGGTTGCGGTACCTGGCGCCGTAGAAATCATTGCGCCTGGCATTGCGTTTCCAGCCATGGCGAGTGTTGAAACGGTTGGTCCGGTTAAATGAATGATTGTTGAAGCTGTGATTGGTATTGAAGCGGTAGTTGTTATTGAAGAACCGGGAGCCGTTCGAGTACCGCATCGGGTCGGCCGCGGCGTTGCCTGTGGCAAGCAGCATGACCAGCACTGGCAGCAGGGTGAATAGCGGGTTGCTTCGCATGGCCTTTCTTCCCTTGATTAGACAGTAACCCCGAGTGTAGGCGGAGCTGCCTGAATCGTTGCTGAACGGGAAAAAGTCGAACCAGGTCAGTGGGATGGGGTCGCTGGCAGCGCTATTCTTGCCAGCAACATGGCGGTGCCGGCAAACCAGAGATTCAGCATCAGCGCCATGATCCACTCGAAGCCGTCCTCGTAGCGGTCGTAGTCTCCGCCCAGCAGGCCTTCCAGCAGAACACTGACAATGCCGACACCGAGCAGGCTCAGCAGCAGGGTCATCAGCTTCTGCTGGCGAATGACCAGGGGGTGGTCACTGGTTTCACGGGCGTATTGCCCGACAAGGTGGGTGCACAGCAATTGCGACAGGTAGGTGAAGGTGAATGCCAGCGTTACTCCGGTACGCCGCATCAGCCTGAACGTGTCGCCGTCCTCTCCCAGCGCCAGGGTGTACAGGGTGAGGAATCCGCAAGCGAGGTATCCCAGCAGCATCATGGCCAGGATGCTGCGGCGCAGGTGAGCAACCGGTGATTGGCTAAACCAGCCGTGCATACCGCGCCAGAACAGGGCGGTCAGCAGGGCGGCGGGAATGATACCTGCTTTGAACCAGGCCTTCTCCGGCATCTGCCTGCCGGTGGCGCTGATGGAGGTGCATGCGTCCCAGTAGGGCATGCACCATTCCACGTGACCCAGGCTGGCGGCGACCAGGTAGCTGACATGGGTGGTGAGAAACGGCAGCAGCGCGCACACCCATGCTAGTCGCGACAAGGTGGGCGGGTTGTTCAGTGCCGCCAGGGATGACTGCAGGGAAGACATGGTTGGCTATTCTACCATCTCACAGGCGAGGATTCAGGCAGAAGCATGCCAGGGCCTGCCGCCGAGTTTAATAGGTGAACCGCATTCCCACTTCGATGGAGCGTCCGGCTTCCGGCGCATACCCGCGCAGGTAGGAAGTGGCCAGGCGGATTTCGTCATCGCTGATGTTGCGGCCGCGGGCAAATATCTGCAATTCGCTGCGGCTATCCAGCCCAAAGGTGTATTCGACACCGGCATCCCAGCGCGTGTAGCTGTCGGTCGCGATTTCCCAGTTCCCGGGACGGTCCTGTTCAAATCCGTGCAGTACCGAGACGTGGGCGGACCAGGCATCACCGTGGTAATCGAGACGCGAGCCAAGCCGCGCTGGTGGCAGCCGCGGTGCATCGCCATTGCCGTCGAGACGGCCGATGATGGCATCACCGAACACCTGCAGTTCTAGGTAGTCGCTCAGCATGAAGGTGGTGTCAACTTCCACACCGCTGAAACGCGCATCCATCTGCCGGTACTGGCGCACCGGGAAACCATCCACTTCGCTGCCGGCATCCACCAGGGCGATGTAGTCCTCGAAAGTATTGTAGAACGCCGTGAGCGTGGCATTTAACGCCCCCCGTTCGATATACAGGGTGGCGTCCAGGTTCCAGGAACTCTCCTTGTCGAAATCCGGGTTGCCGAGTTCGCAGGCACCCGAGGCAAAATGAATCACACAATCGTCCACGTCCGCCAGGCCGTTGTTGGAATACAGTTCCTCAACCGATGGCGCGCGTTGCGAATGCGACCATGTCAGGCCAACAGAACTGGTCATGGACATGTCCCACAACAGGGCGGCCGAATAGCTGCTGGTCGAGTAATCCCTGTCGGGCGACACACTGTTGACCGGGGTATAACTGTCACGGTTGAAACGGGCACCGAGTTCCATCGTGATGTCGCCGGCGTGGTAGTCCTCCACCACGAACAGTCCGAGTGCGGAAATATCGGTAACCGGGATGAAGCTTTCCTCGCCGCGGGCGCCGAAGGTGTCGCTGGTGTGCTGAAGGCCGAGCACGCCGTGCCAGTTGTTGGTTTCCACGTGCGTAAGCTGCAGACGCTGCTGCCAGGAATCGTTGTCGTAACGCGTGCCTTCGATGCCGGGCCCTTCCATTTCCGCATGCGTGTAATCGGTCCAGGTCAGGCGGTAGTCGACATGTTCGATCCACGGTGAGACGTCCAGCCACTCGCCGGTGAGGTCGGCGCGCGTGCTTTCCATGTCGATATAGACCAGTTCACCTTCGTGGCTCTCCTCATCTTCTTCCGATTCATCATGACCCCCATGATTACCTGGCGGCAAGCCATAGGTGTTTTCCGTTTTGTTCACGGCCAGCCCGATGAAACCGTTGTTGAAGATCCAGGATCCACCCATGGTGACCGCAGTGGTATCACCGCCGGTATTAGCGATGAAACCCTGGGTATTTTCCGCGAGCTCTTCCTCATGGTCCGTCTCTTCTTCCTCGTCTGCATGGTCATCGTGCAGGTAGCGGGGATCGATGGCGAAGCCGGGGACGTCAAGGTTGTTCCACTGCCGGCGCACGCCATCCACATACCATGCCAGGTTGCCGGTGGCGAACTCCACGCGACCCACTGCGGTATTCATGTCGGCGGCGGTATCGTGGCGGGTTTCGAATTCAAATTGCGGCGAATCCGGCAGGGTGCGGGGGATGCGGTTATCGATGACATTGACCACGCCGCCGATGGCACCGCCGCCATAAAGCAGCGTGGCCGGGCCGCGCAGGACCTCGATGGCATCGGCCAGGATGGGCTCCATGGTGACGGCGTGGTCGGCGGAGTTGCCCGAGGCGTCGGCATTGGCGACACCGTTTGACAGGTTCATCACGCGCCTGCCCTGTTGGCCGCGAATCACGGTCTGGCCCACGGCGGGTCCGAACGAGGCGTTGTTTATGCCGGGCTGGTTGCCCAGGGTGTCGCCGAGAGTGGCGCGGGACGACTCGCGCAGTTCATCGCCGCTCATGACGGATACGGGCAGGGCGGTCTCGGAGCGGATGGTATGGATGGCTGTCGTGACCAGCTCATAGTCGGCTTCCTGTGCCGACACCGGCAGGCTCATGACAAGGGCCAGGTAATGCAATCGGTGTTTCACTTGTTTCTCTCCCGGCTTTTCAGCCGTATCAGGCGATGCATGCGTCGCCTGGGTTATTCAGGTGTATCGGAAGGTGTCAGAGAGAAACTTGCGGTGGCGCACGCGATAGATACGCCGGAAGTACGGGGTTGTGAGGGTGGGTGATAAGCGTGACGGGTCGGTTACACGCGAATTCAGTAACCGGTGTCGTGTTGGCATCAGCCGCCTTGATGGCCTGGCCGCCGTCGAAATGGCACAGGGAACACCCGGAGAAATGGCCGGCATGATCATGCAGCGGGGACGCCTGAACCACCTGGGTGCCGCACAGGGCCAGGGACAAGAGGAGTACCGTTAACAGTTTGCGTGTCATGGGTCGGGTGTTTAATGTCGTTGTTACAGGCTAACTATAGCCTCGGGCCGCTTTGCTGCAAAGTCCTTCCACGTCTGTAGACCGAATCCGGGCAAAAGCCTTGCAGGAGTTCACAGTAATTTTGCACGGAAGTCGGCTTCTGAAATGCCGTCGATAGTGACCTGTTTGTGCTGGCTGGTACTGCCGCTGACGATCGCGAAGGCAGATGCCGGTAGCGCCAGTTGCTGAGCCAGCAACCTGACCACGGCCTTGTTGGCCTTGCCCTTTTCCGGCGCGGCAGTCACACGCACCTTGAGTATGCTATGGCCGGCATCCAGCCATTCGACGCTGTCACGGCTGGCGCCGGGCACAACCTTCAACGGCAATCTCACAGGATGCCGTCCAGGATGGCCTGCTTGGATTTGGGCACCAGCAGGAGATTCTTGTACAGCCGCGCCGGGTTGAAATCATACAGGGCCGCCCGGCGCGTGCCGAACAGGCGCGTCAGCTTGCGGCGAATGAAGGCAAAGCGGTGATGCTGCCAGTAGCCGCGGTCGAAATTGCTGCCGAGCACATGGATGACATAGTTTTTGAACAGGAAGCTCTGTTCGTCCGAGCCGCCCAGGCGCTCGATGGTCAGGGGATCGTTCCATTCCATGGTGATGATGGGTTTGTGCTGCTGGAGCGTTTCACGTAGTCCTCTCAACACATAGGCCTCATGGGCTTCCACGTCCAGCTTGATGAGGTCGATCTTTTTCAGGCCCAGTTCGCGGATGACCTCGTCGCCGATCTTCTTGGTGACGGTAACCGCCTCGGTATTGTCATCGCGCTGGTCAAAACTGGAAGCGCCGACGTTGCCTTCACTGACCATGAAGATGTCTGCTTCTCCAGCGGTGTCGGACAGGGCAAAGGGAAAGGCGCTGATATTGTCGATGTTGTTGTCGGTGATGTTGCGCGCGAGCAGGTCATACACCGCCGGCAATGGCTCGAAGGCATAGACGTGGCTGGCCACGGTGGAAAAGGCAAGGGCGTGGTTGCCGATGTTGGCGCCGATATCCAGTACCACCGGGCTCGAGACTTTTTTCAGCAGGTCCAGCAGCAGTACCAGGTTTTCCTTCTCGTACAGGCCGTTCTTCGCGATCTTGTCACCCACGTGATCGTTGCGAAACGCGGTGATGCGGTGGCCGAGGGAAGTGGTGAGATGCTGTGTATCGCGCATGGTGTTCGGCTCAGGTCAGGCAGGCGGGATCGAAGGTGTACTCGCCGTCGAGCCAGGCAAGCAGTTCCACCACCATGGGGTGGTCTTTCCAGGGCATGTAGCGTTTCACCATCAGGGCTTTTTCGGCGTCACTGATCCTGCCCAGGCCGCCTTCCTGGAACAGGACGGCATCCTCAAACAATTGCGTGCGCAGCACGCGTGGGCAGAGCAAGTTGCAGGCTTCCTCGAGCAGCGAGGCGGGATCCGGATCGGCGCCACGGTAAAGTCTAGACAGGGTGTAAAGCGGTATCTGTGACAGCCAGGCCTGGTTCATCGGGTTGGCCATGTGTCCCTGCGCGAGGGACTTCAGTTCGGGACCGCGATTTTCAAAGGCGCCCAGGTGCAGGTAGTCGGTCAGGTTCCTGCTGTCGTTCACCGGGTAATTGTCCCACAGCAGCGGTTTGCGGTGCAGGCGCTCGGCCACATCGAGGAGGTGATCCTCGGGGAAGGAGTCGGAGAATACGCGCGGTCCTGTCCAGAATATATCGATACGTGAATCGAGCTGGCTGCCCAGTTCCTCAAGGTAACCGGCGGGCATCTGGCCAAAATGCCTGGCGAGGGCCGGATCATCGGAATAATAGGTGGGGCAGAGCATGAACTGCCTGGCCTTGGAGATGCGCATCACGCTTTCCATGATGCAAAGCTGTTCCCGGGCGAGGTCGTCCTGGGCGCCCTGCATGTCATCGAACAGGATGCACAGGGTGTCGGGGTTGATGGCATTGATCTCAGCCAGTTTCACTTCCAGTGCCTGCTTGCCGGTGGTGGAAAAGTCGCGGAACAGCTCGAACGGACTCAGGCCCAGGGCGAACTCTATACCGGCGCTGCGGTAATGTCTGGCGAGACCGGCCAGGTTGTCCAGGTGGGACTGCGGGCAAGCCTGCGTCCAGTGCTTGCGAAAGTAATCGTCGTTCTTCGGGGCGTAGAGATAGGTGGTGAAGCCGTTGCCGCTGAGGAACTGCGCATAGTGCCGACGCGCCTCCCAGGACCAGCTCTTGCCGAAGAACCCTTCGACGACTCCCAGCCTGAAAGGCTTCACCTCCAACATGACAGGGCCGTGTTACTGCGCGGCGCTGCTCTGTGCGATGTTGCGCACCTCACGGGCGTCACCGATACCACCGGCATTAACGACGTTGGTAAATCCGGCGGCTTCCAGGATGGTCTTGGCCTGGCCAGCGCGATTGCCGCTGCGGCAGTACAGGTTGATCTGCGTATCCTTGCCGTACATGGCGGCCAGGGCTTCCGCGTCGATGCTGGCGAGCGGGATATTGGCGTCACCATCGATGTGGTCGGCGTTGTATTCCTCGACCGTGCGTACATCGATCCAGACGGATTCCTGCGGTGCGGACACGCACGCGGCAAGCACCAGTGAGAAGCCTGCGGCAAGCAGGAAGCGGTATAAAGTGGTCATGGCAGTTCCCTCATAGTTAACAAAAGCTTGCTGGAGTTGGCTGGAGTCAGCTGGGGGCATGATAACAGATTCAGTGCACGTGCCTTGTTAAGGAATCAGACCCTTTTTGCCATGCAGTCCTTCACCCGGGCCAGGGCATCCTTGATGTTCTCGGTGCTGCTGGCATAGGAAAAGCGGATATAGCCTTCACCGAGATGCCCGAAACTGGTGCCGGACACGGTCGCCACGCCCACTTCGTCCAGCAGCAGCTCCTCGAGGGCCTTGGATTTCATGCCCGTACCCGTAATGTTGGGGAAGGCATAGAAGGCGCCTTTCGGCTCGATGCAGGAGAAGCCCGGTACATCGTTGAGCAGTTCCACGATCAGCTTGCGGCGTGCATCGAAGGTGCTGCGCATGACCTCGACGGCATCCTGGGGGCCTTGGAGGGCCTCGATGCCGGCAATTTGCACCGGGGCGGACGGGCAGGAGTTGCTGTTGATCTGCAGGCGTTCGGCATGGTCGATCAGGCTGGCGGGCCATACGCCGTAGCCCAGGCGCCAGCCGGTCATGGAATAGGTCTTGCTCCAACCGTCGAGCAGGATGGTGCGGTCCCGGATCGATTCGTATTCCATGAAGCTGACATGTTCCAGGCCGTCATACAAAAGACGCGCATAGATTTCGTCGGATAACACGCATACGTGCGGGTGCTTTTCCAGCCCTTTTACGAATCGCTCGATGACGTCGCGCTCGAGCACGCCGCCGGTGGGATTGGCCGGTGTATTGATGATTATCAGCCGGGTGTTCTCGTTGATCTGCGAGAGCACACGGTCAGGATCGAAGGCGAAGCCGGTTTCCTCGAGCAATTCGATCGGCACCGCTTTGGCACCGGTATATTTGATCATCGATTCGTAGATGGGGAAACCGGGGTTCGGGTACATGATTTCCGCACCGGGCTCGCCGAACATCATGATGGCGAAGAACATCGTGGGCTTGCCGCCCGGCACGATCATCACGTGCTCCGGGTTTACATCCACGCCGCGGTACTTCTGAATGTCGTCCACAACCGCCTGGCGCAACTGGGGTAGGCCCTTGGCCGGGGTATAGAAGTGAAAACCGTCTTGCATGGCTTTCTTTCCCGCCTCGACGATGTTGTCGGGTGTACGGAAGTCGGGTGCACCGATGCCAAGGTTGATGATATCGCGTCCGGCGGCTTCCAGGGCTTTCGCCTTGGCCAGGATCTTGAAGGCGGATTCGGTGCCCAGGCGGGACATGGATTTGGCTAACTGCATGGATTCCTCTGAATAAAGGCTAACGGTAAAAGGAGGTAATTAAACGATAAAGGGTTAAAGGGATACAAGGATACAAGGGCAAAGTAGGCCGGAAGAGCTGCGAAGCAGCGTCATCCGGCCTTGGTACAAGGGATTATTCAATTATTGATGAATACAACCTGGCCCGCAGTTTCTGGAAATCATCCAGCCCGGGATTCGGGTTCAGGATCTGCGTCAGGTACACCACCACCATCTCGTTCTCCTTATCGACCCAGTACGTGCTGTGGTAGGCGCCGCCCCAGCCATATTCACCCACCGAGCCCAAGGTGCCCCGTGCGCCCACATCCTTGAGCACGGAAAATCCCAGGCCGAAGCCGTTGCCGGGCTGGAAGGGTATGCCGCGCAGGTGGTCGGTCGTCATCAGTTCGATGGTCTTCGGCCCAAGGATGCGGGCGCCGTTGAATTCACCGCCGTTGAGCGTCATCTGCAGAAACTTCGCGTAGTCGCTGGCGGTCGACAACAGGCCGGCACCGCCGGAAAAGGTGGCGCGCGGGCCGTTCACGTATTCGCCCTGGGCACCCATGCCCGGGCCAGCCGGTGCGGCTTCGATGCCGCCGCCCTGACTGCCGCGATAGACAGTCGTCAGGCGTGAGGCTTTTTCCGGCGGCAGGAAGAAATGGGTGTCGTTCATGCCGAGCGGTGTGAAGATTTCGTCCTTCAGGAACACATCCAGGGGCTTTCCGCTGGCGACCTCGATGACGGCGCCGAGAATGTCGATGTTGTAGCCATAGATCCATTCCAAGCCCGGCTGGTTGCGCTGGGGCAGGCTGGCCATCCGGCGCACGATGGCCTGGATGCCTTCCGGCCTGCTCGCCAGGTACCAGCCTGCGATGCCCTCCTGCTCCCAGGCGCCGGTAGCAACGCCGGTGCCGGCAAAACCGCCGTAACCGATGCCGGAGGTATGCGTGAGCAGGTCGCGCAGGTTGATCGGCCGAACGAGCCGCTGCAGGGTGTAGCCGCCGTCGGGATTGGCGACTCCAACACGTGCGTTGGCCCATTCCGGGAAAAACTTGGCTAACGGATCGGCGATGTTCAGCACGCCGCGTTCATGCAGGATCATAATGCCGGTGCTGACGATGGCCTTGGTCTGGGAAGCGATGCGGAAAATGCTGTCCTCGCGCATGGGCACGCTGCCGGCGATCGTTTGCATGCCTTTTGCCGAGGAATAGGCGATGCGGCCGTCCTTCAGTATGAGCGTGACGCTGCCGGCAATCTGCTGGTTGTCGATGTAGGACTGCAGTAC
>JALRBG010000276.1 GCA_023257855.1 Pseudomonadales bacterium
ATCGAAGTCGCCGAGAAGCTGGTTCGCTATAGCGACAATGGCTCTAGCTTCACCTCGGTCAACTTCCCCGAGGTTTCACTACCCGCGCACCCCGGCAAGCATCGCCTGCTGCACATTCACGAGAATGTGCCTGGCGTCCTCAGCCAGATCAATAACATCTTCTCGGAAAGCGGCATCAACATCAGCTCGCAATACCTGCAGACCAACGACAAGGTGGGCTACGTTGTCATGGATGTGGATATAGACGCCAGCGAGCTCGCGCTCGCCCGTCTCAATGAGATCAATGGTACGATCAAGTCACGCGTGTTGTTCTAAGTACGGCTATAAACCGTACTTAGTCGCCATTTCTTCCAAGCTATACACCTTGCCGATGTTAGCGATCTGACCCGCGCTGCCGAAAGCTTCGAGTCGATCCGCGACAATGCCTTTCATCGCCGCAATGGTCGGAGTGAGGAATTTCCGTGGATCGAATTCACTTGGGTTCTCTGTCAGGAATTTACGCACGGCTCCCGTCGACGCCAATCGTAAATCCGTGTCGATATTAACCTTACGCACGCCGTGGCGGATGCCTTCTTGGATCTCCTCCACCGGCACACCGTAGGTCTCCGGAATTTCACCACCGAATTCATTGATCACCTTGAGCCACTCCTGCGGCACGGACGATGAGCCGTGCATGACCAGGTGTGTATTGGGAATGCGCTGGTGGATTTCCTTGATGCGCTGGATCGCCAGGATATCGCCTGTCGGTGGACGGCTGAACTTGTACGCACCGTGACTGGTGCCAACCGCGATAGCCAGAGCATCCACCTGGGTGGCATCGACGAACTGCGCCGCTTCTTCCGGATCGGTCAAAAGCTGCTCCATGGTCAGGCCGCCTTCGGCGCCGTGACCATCTTCCTCGCCGGCCATACCGGTTTCCAGGGAGCCAAGACAGCCCAGCTCGCCTTCAACGGACACTCCACAGGCGTGAGCCATGAAAACCGCCTGCTGGGTTACCTTCACGTTGTATTCGAAGTCCATCGGCGTCTTGCCATCTTCCCCGAGGGAGCCGTCCATCATGACGGAGGAGAAGCCCAGCTGGATGGAACGCTGGCACACCGCCGGCGACACACCATGATCCTGGTGCATGACGATGGGGATGTGCGGAAACTCCTCGATGGCGCCCTGGATCAGGTGCTTGAGGAAATTCGAGCCGGCATATTTTCGCGCACCGGCCGAGGCCTGCAGGATAACCGGACTGTTGACCTCGTCTGCGCCCATCATGATGGCGCGAACCTGCTCCAGGTTGTTGACGTTGAATGCGGGAACGCCGTAGCTGTTTTCCGCGGCGTGGTCCAGTAGTTGTCTGAGGCTCATTAGTGCCATGTCGCTTACCTATTCTCTTATATATGTTCGTTTATATTCATCCAATCGTCGGATGCGGCCTGCCGGTCTTATACGACCTACGTTCTTATCAGCTCTGCCCGCGTTCTTCGAGGATAGCCACCGCGGGCAGCGTCTTGCCCTCGACGAACTCCAGGAATGCACCGCCACCCGTGGAAATATAGGATATCGCGCTGCTGATATCGTACTTGTCGATGGCGGTGATGGTTTCACCGCCGCCGGCGATGGAAAAACCCCCGTTGTCGGCGATCGCGTGCGCCAGGGTTTTCGTGCCCTGCTCAAAATTGGGAAATTCGAACACGCCGACAGGGCCATTCCAGAGAATCGTTTTCACCCCGGCAATGATCTCGGTGAAGCGCTTGCTGGTTTCGGGGCCGACATCGAGAATCATATCATCCTCGCCAACATCGTCGACCACCTTCAGGGTGGCAGGCGCCGTGTCGGAGAATTCCGTGGCGACCAGCACGTCAACCGGCAGCGGAATGTCTGCTTTGGCCATCAGCGCTTTCGCCATCGGGATCATGTCCTGCTCCGCCAGCGACTTGCCGATGGGCTTGCCGGCTGCGGCCAGGAAAGTGTTGGCGATGCCGCCGCCGACGATGAGCCGGTCGACCTTGGTCGCCAGGGCTTCAAGCACCTGCAGCTTGCTGGACACCTTGGCGCCGCCCACGACAGCGAGCATTGGCCGCTCCGGTTTGCTGAGTGCCTTGTCCAGGGCATCGAGCTCCGCCTTGAGCAGCGGGCCTGCGCAGGCTTTGGGAGCAAACCTGGCCACACCGTGTGTGCTGGCCTGGGCACGATGGGCCGTACCGAAGGCATCCATCACGAAGATATCGCACAGCCCGGCATAGTACTTTGCCAGGTCGTCGGCATTTTTCGTTTCACCCACATTCGTGCGCAGGTTTTCCAGCAGCACGCAGGATCCCGAAGCCAGGCGGCGTGAGTCATCGGCGGAAAAGTCCGGTTTCATGATCGCCACCTCTGTACCCAGCAGTTCGCCGACACGAGCCGCGACCGGAGCCATGGAAAACTCGGCCTGCTCGCTGATGGGCACGCCTTCCTCGGGCCGGCCGAGATGGGACATGAGGATGACTTTGGCGCCGGCATCCATGGCCAGGCGAACGGTAGGAAGCGCAGCAAGGATACGGGCATCGCTGATTACCTTGCCTTCCTTGACCGGAACATTGAGGTCTTCCCGGATTAATACGCGCTGGTTTTTCAGGGGGTAATCATGAATACTGCGAATTGCCATGGCGACTGCTTTACCGATGAAAATTAGGGGTTGATAGTGTTGTTTGCGAAGGGTCAAATCATACCCGATTGCGTGGCTTTTTGCTTCTCTGAATGGCCCGGGGCAGGGACAATCCGGCCGTGAAAACCCTCGTTCATATTGGCCAGCACAAAACCGGCACCACCTCCATCCAGCATTACCTGCGTGAACACCGCGACACGCTGATGGAGGCCGGCCTGTACGTCCCCGACTCCCTGCTGGGGTTCGATAATCCGTCCCATTTCCTGCTCAACGTCTATGCGCTGGACGCGGATCGCGACTCCACCGCCAAATCCCGCCTGCGGGAATTTCTCGACGCGGATTTCTTCGCCACACTGGACCGGCGCCTGGCCGCCGCCGTCGCCGAACATTACCAGAAGGCGATGGACGCCAGCTGCGAGGCAATCCTGTGGACCAACGAGGGACTGTACCTGCTCGATTCCGAGGCGGAGTACCGGCGCCTGAAGCAGTTGTTTGCCCTTTACAGTGACGAAGTAGACTGCATTTGCTGTTTTCGCGAGCGCGAATCCTACCGCCAGTCCTATATCCGTCAGCTCGATTCCCTGGAACTGCCCCTCAGCAGCGATCCGCGTTCATACCGCTACCTCGAACCGGATTCGTGGCTGTTCGATTACGACAGGAAAAAGCGGCTGCTGGCAGCCGTGTTCGACAAGGTGATTATCCTCGACTACGACGCGGGAGACATGGTGAAGGTGTTCATGGCCGCGCTGGGCTACCCGGCCGAGGGCGATACGGCTTCCCTGCGCCTGAATAGGACAGAATAGAACCCGGAGCCGACCCACCGGTCGACATCGGGTGCGGCCCGTGAGGCGACATTACCCCATTTTCTGTCGGCGAGCGGGCTGCACCCGATGCCGACCGGCTGATATCAGAATAGACTGGCGATCTGCTGCCTGATATTGGCGGTTGTGAAGCCGAAATGTTCCATTACCACCTTGCCCGGCGCGGACTCCCCGAACGTGGTCATGCCGATCACCTTGCCGTCCAGGCCCACGTACTTGTACCAGTAATCTGCCTGCGCCGCTTCCACGGCAACGCGCTTGCGCACGGCCGCTGGCAGCACGGATTCGCGATAATCGGCATCCTGGGCATCGAAGACATCCGTTGACGGCATGGAGACCAGGCGCACGGCCTTGCCTTCACCCTGCAGGGCCTTCACGGCTTCCAGGGAAACCGAGACTTCCGAGCCGGTGGCGATCACGATGACCTCCGGCTTGCCGTCACAGTCGGCCAACACGTAGGCGCCGCGGGTAATGTTCTGCAACTGTTCCTCTGTCCGCGCGAGGTGGGGTACACCCTGGCGGGTCAGGACCAGCGACGTCGGACCACTCGCTCGCATCAGGGCGGCCTTCCAGGACACCGCAGTCTCCACGGTATCCGCCGGGCGCCAGACGGACATGTTCGGCGTCACGCGCAAGGCGCAGGTCTGCTCCACGGCCTGGTGAGTTGGACCGTCCTCGCCCTGGCCGATGGAATCATGGGTGAAGACGAAAATGCTGTGCTGCTTCATCAGTGCGGCCATGCGCACGGCGTTGCGCGCATACTCCATGAAAATCAGGAAGGTGCCGCTGTAGGGAATGAATCCGCCGTGCAGGGCGATGCCGTTGTTGATCGCAGCCATGCCGAATTCACGCACCCCGTAATAGATATAGTTGCCCTTGGCATCCTCGCTGATGGGCAGGCTGCCGTCCCAGGCGGTGAGGTTGGAACCGGTGAGGTCGGCAGAACCGCCGATCAGCTCCGGCAGTACCTTGCCGAAGGCGGCGATGCATTTCTGCGATGCCTGCCTTGTAGCCATGTCGGCCGCAGCTTCATTGCATTCGGCAATGTACTGGTCGGCAATATGGGCGAAATCGTTGAACAGCTCGCCACGGTAGCGTCGTATCAGCTCCATGGCATGCACCGGGTATTCCTCTTCGTAGCGGACAAACAGCTCTTTCCAGCGCGTCTCGGCGGCAAAGCCCTTGTCGCGGAATTCCCAGGTCTGGTACACCGCCTCGGGAATCTCGAAGGGCGGGTAATTCCAGCCAAGTGCCTCGCGGGTGGCCTGCACTTCATCCTCGCCCAGCGGGGCGCCGTGGGTGGCAGCCGTGCCCGCCTTGTTCGGCGAACCGAAACCGATGGTGGTCTTGCAGCTGATCAGGGTCGGCTGGGTGGTGTTGGCGCGGGCCGCCTCGATGGCGGCTATGATGGAATCCGGGTCGTGGCCATCGGCCTCGAGAGTCTGCCAGCCATAGGCTTCGAAACGTTTCGGCGTGTCGTCGGCAAACCACTCGGCTACCTCGCCGTCGATGGAAATACCGTTGTCGTCGTAGAACACGATGAGCTTGCCCAGGCCAAGGGTGCCGGCCAGCGAGCAGACTTCGTGGGATATACCTTCCATGAGACAGCCATCGCCGGCGAAGACATAGGTGTAATGGTCGATGACATTGAATTCGCCGCGATTGAACTGCGCCGCCAGGGTGCGCTCGGCGATGGCCATGCCCACGGCATTGGCCAGGCCCTGCCCCAGGGGGCCCGTGGTGGTTTCCACGCCGGGTGTATAGCCAAATTCCGGGTGGCCCGGCGTTTTTGAGTCCAGCTGACGGAAGTTCTGCAACTCCTCGATCGGCAGGTCGTAGCCGGTCAGGTGCAGCAGGGAATAGATGAGCATCGAGCCGTGACCGTTGGAGAGCACGAAACGGTCGCGGTTGATCCAGTTCGGGTTTGTCGGGTTGTGCTGCAGGAAGTCATGCCAGAGCACCTCGGCAATATCCGCCATACCCATTGGCGCACCCGGGTGCCCGGACTTGGCCTTCTGGACTGCATCCATGCTAAGCGCCCTGATGGCGTTCGCGCATTCTTTCCTGCTTGCTGGCCTTGCTGATGATTGATCGATACCGGAAGTGCTGGATGTTTCAGCCGGCATTCTGCTTCTCCTGGATACTGATAAAAATGAGGGGCCTTGCGCCCCGGATTCACAGGGAGTCCCCTGGAAACCTGGATCACCGATTATTTTTTTGTTATTTCCCCCTGAAGGGCCGGCTATTGTCTCCCAGTCGGCCTGATTTTGCCACTCGAAGCAGTCGAAAATTGGCGTTTCAATTCCCGATTTATCCACCAAATCACGCACTTTCAGGAATTTGCGAAAACCCGGATAGGGTGATACATTCGTTGCCCTGCAATTCCTGTCTGATGATAAAAAATACAAGTATTTCAAGACATCCCAGGTCAGCAATACAACCAGCCCCTCGAGGAATAGCGCGCCAGGAGATTTGTCTCCAGGCAACAACTTTCGGTAACAACGGTGGGCTGGGCTTGGAGTAGCTTTTGATGCATTTACTTGGGGGGACATTCCCGGGGGAAGAATATCAGTACAGGGTTTAACCCTGGTCCGGTAAAACCGGGCTTTATATTGAAATGACTATTGTGACTATTAATAGTTACCGCAGAGACTAATTAGTAGAACTTAGTAGAGACCAAGGCAAAGGCATGCCCCAGTGGTTACCGGCACCGCCATTTGTATAAACCATAGAAGGAAAACAGTATGACTGAAGCAGTATTGTTTACATCGGAATCCGTATCTGAAGGCCATCCCGATAAAATCGCCGACGCGGTATCAGATGCCATTCTCGATGCATTGCTGGCACAGGACCCCAAATCACGTGTTGCCGTCGAAACCATGATCAAGACAGGTATGGTGGTTGTCGCCGGTGAGGTGACCACGGCCGCCAATATCAATTACGAAAAGATCATCCGCAAGACCGTCTGCGACATCGGCTACGACGAGTCACGCAAATACTTCGACGGCAATACTTGTGCCGTCCTCAACGCGGTCGGCGAACAGTCCCGTGACATCGGCCAGGGCGTGGATTCCTCCAAGTCCAAGGAACAGGGCGCCGGTGACCAGGGCCTGATGTTTGGTTACGCCTGTAACGAAACCGACGTGCTGATGCCCGCCCCGATCTGCTACGCCCACCGCCTGGTGCAGCAGCAGGCCAAGATGCGCAAGAACGGCAAGCTGCCCTGGTTGCTGCCGGACGCCAAGAGCCAGTTGACCTTCCGCTATGTCGACGGCAAGCCCCACTCCATCGACGCTGTCGTCCTGTCCTCCCAGCACTTCCCGGAAGTGAAGAACAAGGACCTCAAGGAAGGCATCATGGAGGAGATCATCCTCAAGGTGCTGCCCAAGAAGTGGATCGACAAGAAGACCAAGTTCCACATCAATCCCACCGGCCGTTTCGTGGTCGGTGGACCGTTCGGCGACTGCGGCCTGACCGGACGCAAGATCATCGTTGACACCTACGGCGGCTACGCCCGTCACGGTGGCGGCGCCTTCTCCGGCAAGGACCCGTCCAAGGTCGACCGTTCCGCTGCCTACCTGGCCCGCTACATCGCCAAGAACATCGTGGCCGCGGGCATCGCCACCAAGTGTGAAGTGCAGCTGTCCTACGCCATTGGCGTGGCCGAGCCGACTTCCATCCTGGTCGATACCTTCGGCACCGGCAAAATCGATGATGGTAAGATCACCAAGCTGGTACGCAAGCACTTCGACTGCAAGCCTGCCGGCCTGATCAAGATGCTCGACCTGCTGAAGCCGATCTACCTGCCGACCTCCTCCTACGGCCACTTCGGCCGCAAGGAATTCTCCTGGGAGAAGACCGACAAGGCTGCCGCACTCAAGGCTGACGCCAAGATCAAGTAACGGATCTGTAAACCACCGAAAAGTCAGGGCGCAGTTTTGCCCTGACTTTTTCTATAAAGGAAGCACAGGATTATGAGCAAGAAAAAAGATTACAAAGTCGCGGACATCGGCCTGGCGGATTTCGGCCGCAAGGAAATCACCCTCGCGGAAGCGGAAATGCCGGCCCTGATGTACCTGCGTAACAAGTACGGCACCAGCAAGCCGCTCAAGGGCGCGAGGATCATGGGCTGTATCCACATGACCATCCAGACCGCCGTACTCATGGAAACACTGATTGAGCTGGGTGCCGAGCTGCGCTGGTCCTCCTGCAACATTTTCTCCACCCAGGACCACGCCGCCGCCGCCATGGCCGCGCGCGGCGTTCCGACCTTCGCCTGGAAAGGGGAAACCGAGGAAGAATACGAATGGTGTATCGAGCAGACCATCCTGAAGGACGGCAAGCCCTGGAACGCCAACATGATCCTAGACGACGGCGGCGACCTCACGCAGGTCGTGCACCAGAAGTACCCGCAGATGCTGGACAAGATCCACGGCGTCACCGAGGAAACCACCACTGGCGTGCACAGGCTGTATGAAATGATGGCCGAAGGCACCCTGAAAATTCCTGCGGTCAACGTCAACGACTCCGTCACCAAGTCCAAGAACGACAACAAGTACGGCTGCCGCCACTCGCTGAACGACGGCATCAAGCGCGGTACCGACATGCTGCTGTCAGGCAAGAAAGCCCTGGTCATCGGTTACGGTGACGTGGGCAAGGGCTCTGCCCAGTCCCTGAGCCAGGAAGGCATGATCGTGAAAGTTTCGGAAATCGACCCGATCTGCGCCATGCAGGCCTGCATGGACGGCTATGAAGTCGTTTCCCCGTACAAGAACGGCAAGAACACCGGCCAGGTCAAGGACATCAACAAGGCCCTGCTGGAAAATACCGACCTGCTGGTAACCACCACCGGTAACTTTAACGTCTGTGACAGCGCCATGCTGCAGACCATCAAGTCCGGCGCCGTGGTCTGTAACATCGGTCACTTCGACAACGAAATCGACACTGCCTTCATGCGCAAGACCTGGAAGTGGGAAGAGATCAAGCCGCAGGTGCACAAAATCAAGCGCGGCAAGAACAAGGACGGCAGCGAGGATTACCTGATCCTGTTGTCCGAAGGCCGCCTGATCAACCTGGGCAATGCCACGGGCCACCCGTCACGCATCATGGACGGCTCTTTCTCCAACCAGGTGCTGGCACAGATGTACCTGTGGGAGCGCAAGTTCGCCGACCTCGACGCCGAGTTCAAGCCATCCAACATCCGTGTGGAAGTACTGCCGAAGACCCTCGACGAGGAAGTGGCTGCCTGTATGGTGAAAGGTTTTGGTGGTGTGCTCACCAAGCTGACCCCGGAACAGGCCAAGTACATCGGTGTGAAGGTGGGAGGCCCCTACAAGCCGGAGCAATATAAATATTAACCTGATCTGGTTAAGTGAAAAGGGCGCTTTATGCGCCCTTTTTTATTTCAGAGGAAAGAGGAAAGAGGAAAGAGGA
>JALRBG010000112.1 GCA_023257855.1 Pseudomonadales bacterium
ACCCTGAATGATGATGACCGTATGGCGATGGGCACCTTCCCGCAGTCCCAGGCCCCCTCAGGCTGTCAGGTCACCGCCATGGGGCTGCGCTGTGTCGTGCCTCAGGGGCATTACTTTATGATGGGGGATAACCGGGACAACAGCAGCGACAGTCGCGCCTGGGGCCCGGTGTCGGAAGACAAGATTGTGGGCAAGGCTGTGGCTGTCTGGATGCACAAGGAACCCGGGTTCAGTCTTCCAAGTTTCAGCCAGAACCGGACAATAGAGAACCCCTGACAACATTTAGGTTGGATGCGAGGTAAACGATGAAAGCGATCAGACACACTCCCGTGGCTCAAGGTGGTGCAACACTGTATGCACTCATCGTTGTCATGACCCTGCTGGCCATTATCATTTTTTCCGGCCTGAAAATTTCTCCCGCGTATATCGACAACCAGATCATTTCCAATGCGCTCAATAATATGAGAGAGTCCGGAGATCTCCGTAGCATGCCGTTGCGCGATATCCGCACCAGTATAAGTCGCACCATGACAGCCAACGGAGCATCGTGGAGCAGTGACAGCCTCGACCAGATCGAGGAAAACGGTGTCGATTACATACAGGTGAAATACGAAAAACGCGTACCGATGTTCTGGAATATCGATGCGGTCGTAAAATTCGATTACCGGGTCCAGAAGTCGGACGACTGATCGGATGAACACCAGCCCCGCCTGAGCAGTGCCCCCCGAAACGCCCAGACTCGATTACACCTTCAACGATGAATCGTTGCTGCGCCTCGCCCTGAGCCATTGCAGCACGGGCCAGGACAATAACGAGCGCCTGGAATTCCTCGGCGACTCCATTCTTGGTTTTATCGTGGCCGACGAGCTGTACCGGCGTTTTCCCAAAGCACGGGAAGGCCAGCTCAGCCGCCTGCGTGCCGACCTTGTTCAGCGAACGACGCTTGCCGAAATGGCCCGTGAGCTCGATATCGGGCCCGCCCTGCAACTCGGCACGGGAGAGCATAAAAGCGGCGGTCGTGAACGTGACTCCATACTTGCTGACGCGCTGGAGGCCGTCATCTCGGCCATCTATCTCGACGCTGGTCTCGATACCTGCCGTAAAATCGTTCTCGGCTGGTTCGCCGCCCGGCTCGACAGCCTGGACCTGGATGCCCAGACCAAGGACGCCAAAACGCGTTTGCAGGAACACCTGCAGGCCATCAAGGCCGAACTGCCTGAATATGAGGTCATGGAAGTGGTCGGCAGGGATCATGAGCAGACATTCGCCGTCCTCTGTCATGTCAGCTTGCTTCAGGAACCGGTGACAGGTTTCGGTTCCACGCGGCGCGAGGCCGAGCAGGAAGCTGCCGAGGCCGTGTTGCGGGCCCTGGAGCAGTAGGCTCGGTTACCGCTAATACCTGTTATCATCCCCGCCATGATCACACCGCAAGATGCAAAGTCGGATCCTGCCCCGTCCCGATGCGGTCTCGTGGCCATCGTCGGCAAGCCCAACGTTGGCAAATCAACCTTGCTGAATTACGTGATGGGGCAAAAGCTCAGCATCACGTCGCGAAAGCCACAGACTACGCGCCACCGCCTGCTCGGCATCAAGACCGTAGGCAACACCCAGATGATTTTTGTCGACACGCCAGGCCTGCACAGCGGCCAGGACAAAGCCATCAACCGGTATATGAACAGGACCGTGCAAAGCGTCATCCAGGACGTCGACCTTATCCTGTTCGTAGTGGATCGCATGAAATGGGACGCCGAAGACGACCTTGTCCTGCAGCAGTTGAAGCAAGGTGACACCCCGGTTTTTCTCCTGATCAACAAGGTCGATCTGATCGAGGACAAGAGCATGCTGCTCCCTTATATCGATGAACTGAAAACCCAGTTTCCTTTCAGGGAAATTTTCCCGCTGTCGGCATTGAAGGAACACAACATCGAAGACCTGGAAGCCACCATCGCCAGGTATCTCCCGGAAGGGGATTTCTATTATCCGGAAGACCAGCTTACTGACCGCAACGCACGCTTCCTTGCCGCCGAATTCATTCGCGAAAAGATTACCCGGCAAATCGGTGATGAACTACCCTATGAGGTGACGGTGGAAATCGAGGAATTTCGGCAGGACGGCAATGTCGCCCACATCAGCGCGCTGATCCTGGTCGAAAAAGCGGGGCAGAAGCGGATCGTCATCGGGGACGGCGGCAGCCGCCTGAAACTGATCGGTACCGAGGCACGCAAAGATATAGAGAACCTGCTGGGCTGCAAGGTAATGCTCAACCTTTGGGTAAAAGTGAAAAGCGGCTGGTCTGACGACGAACGGGCCCTGAAAAGCCTGGGTTATGATGAACTGTACTGATCGGGCATACCCACTTGTCCACCCTTATTGAATTACAACCGGCCTATCTCCTGCACAGCAGGCCTTTTCGCGACAACAGCCTTATCCTGGATTTCCTGACGCCTGATTTCGGTCGCCTCAGTGCGATCTCCCGCGGCGGGCGCAGCGCCCGCTCAAAATCCAAGAGCCTGTTACAGCCTTTCACCCCGGTCACCATTTCACTTTCAGGCAAAAGCGAACTCAAAACGCTGCGCAGTATCGAACTGCGCCGGGGTCTCGTGAGCCTGAAAGGTGAGCGCCTGTTCAGCGCCATGTACATGAACGAGATCATCGTACGACTGTTCCAGACTCATGAGGCGGACCATGGATTCTTTGAGGATTACGAAACAGCCCTGTTGCAACTGGGAGCCGGCGAGCCCGCGGAACCGGTATTACGCAACTTCGAACTCACCCTGCTGGATGCGCTTGGGTACGGTGTCGATTTCAGCGCAGAGGCGCAAACCCACCAGCCCCTGTCCGCGGAACACTGGTATTACTTCCAGGAAGAAAGCGGTTTCGTGCAAGTACAGGACGTCGCTGGGCTCGTTTCGGCTGACAAACCCGCGGCAAACATCTTCAGTGGTCGCGACCTCCTGCAAATCAATGAACGCAATTTCAGTGAGGAATCCACACGCAGGACGGCAAAACTGGTAATCCGCGGGATCCTGGGCCGCCACCTGGGTACGGCACCGCTGCGTTCACGTTCCCTGTTCGGCATGCGCCAGGCGCAGGGTGTGGGCAATGCGGGCCCCACAGGATAGAATTAGCGCCTTTTTCGTGCCCCGAACACCATCAGCCAGGACCCCTTTATGCAGTTCCCGACAATAGAAGACACGGTTGGCAACACGCCTTTGGTGCGCCTGCAGCGTTTGCCGGGCGCCACCAGCAATACCGTGCTGGTCAAACTGGAGGGCAACAACCC
>JALRBG010000209.1 GCA_023257855.1 Pseudomonadales bacterium
AGAACGGCATCACGCTGGAGCCGGTAGCACTGGTAACCCTACCGGAACCAGGCAGCGACTTCTACTCTACTGACCAGCTGGCGGAGATAGGCCGTGATATCCGCAGTCGCCGTCATGACTTCGTCCTGGTCATTCCGCCGCGCTTCGACAGCCTCGTCAGTATGTCGAGGCCGGCCAACGTCGAACTGCATATCGAAAGTACGCGCGCTACCGCCTCGCCCAAGTACGGCCGCGTACAGGAGCTGGTGCAGGCCTGGGGCCGTGAAACGGCCGCACTGCGCCTCGTCGCACGCGGGGTGAGCCCGGACGTCATCACGCCGGTCAACGTGGTGCGTATTGACGTGGCGAGCCAGCAATCACGGGTACAGAGCATTCTGGGTGTTGTCCCGTTTTTCGTCATCATGGCCGCCTTCGTCTGCGGTATGGGCGTGGCCGTGGATGCCACGGCAGGAGAGCGCGAGCGCAAGTCGCTGGAACCGCTGCTGGTAAATCCTGTGCCGCGCTACATCATCGTGATCGGCAAGTGGATGTCGGCGGTGCTTTTTTCCGCCGCGGGGCTGACGCTGGTAATGCTGCTGAATTTCTTCAGTCTCAGCCAGGTGCCGCTGGAGGAAGTCGGCATCGTGTTCAATATCGGCAGCCTGGAAATCATCGGCATCCTGGTGACGACACTGCCGCTGGCACTGCTGGCACCCTCCATCCAGATTTTCGTCGGCATCTTCGCCAAGTCCTTCAAGGATGCCCAGGCCTACCTGTCCTTCATCATGATGCTGCCCATGGCGCCGTTCTTCTACAACATGTTCAACACCCAGGACAGGGAGTTCTGGATGAATTTCGTGCCCATGCTGGGCCAGCACATGCTGCTGACCGACGTAGTGCGCGGCGACACGCCGGCGATCGCCGATTTCATGATTGCCGGGGTCTGCGCACTGGCCTATTCCCTGGTGTTTGTTTACGGCGCCTCGCAGCTCATGAAACGCGAGCGCATCATTTTTTCCTGAGTTGCTGCATGTCACGCTGCTGTCACTATTGCAGAATCCTGTTGCTGTTGCTGGTCACAGGCAGTGACGGTGCAACCGCGCAACGCGAGTTCAGGGAATATCCCGGGTTCGAGTTCGAGGCCGATGTCCAGCTGCCACCGGACTGGGACCAACCCGGTGAATTCGTCAGCGGGCGCCTGATGTACCCGTCGAATGTACGCATGGGCTGGCGTGGCGGGAGTTGGGAGCAGGGCGGCACGAGCTGGGGTGTGGACTACCCGAAGGGCGATCGCACATTCGTCAGCCTGCTCAGGCGCTTTTCCACCATCAATGCCCGCTCCGTCGAGCAGCCGGTGAACCTCGATGACGGCGACGACGTCTACTACTGGCCTTTCCTCATGGTTGGGCTGGCCGGCTACTGGGACCTGTCCGATGCACAGGCAGCGAAGCTGCGTGACTACCTACTGCGCGGGGGATTCCTGTTCTGCGACAGTTTTTTTGATTCCTATTCCTGGGCGGGATTCGTTGCCGGCATGAACAGGGTGTTTCCCGACCGCACCATTGTCGACCTGGAAGGGGATCATCCGGTGTTCCATACGGTCTACGATATTCCCGCACTCGCGGAAACCCAGATTCCGAACTTCAATTCACTGATGGGTGGCGGGGGAGGCTGGCTGGGTGACGGCCGCGTACCGCGCTGGCGCGGCATCTTAGATGACAGCGGCCGCTTGATGGTGCTGATCGCCTTCAACAACGATGTCGCCGATTCTTGGCAGTGGGCGGACGATCCCCGTTATCCGGCGGAGAAGGTCAACCTGGGGCTGCGCCTGGCCGTCAACATCGCCGTCTACACGATGACGCACTGAAGTCTTACACGGGTGCGTTGGTGATGGCGCCGGCGGCGTCAATGGTGTCAAAGACCTTCACGTTTACCCCGTCACGGGCATTCTTCAGGCGTTCGACCAGCGGTCCTCCCGCATAGGCATCCGCATTGGCGCGATTGTCGAACAGGTAAATGCCACCTGCCGTCTTGGCCGCTGCATCCACCAGCCATACCTTCCATTGCAGACCCTCCACGCCGGAAAAACGGGGGGCGGCTTCGGCCGAATGCTTCTCCAGGTCGGCCTGGCTTTCGGTATAGGGAAAATTGATCTGGACGATGGCTGGCATGGAAGACTCCGTTGTAGCGTTACTGTAATACCGTGCTGCAGGCATGCCTGCTTCCGAAGAAGCATGGCAAAAACGCTAACCGGAGTCCATAAATTGCGGGTGACCCGCCTGGACCAAAAAAAAGCCGGCCCATGGGGGTGGGCCGGCTCAAGGAAGGGATCAACTTAAGGGGGGGTTGATCCGAGGGGAACTGATATCACCTTGATACATCCACTTACGTCACTCTGGCATTATTGGATCACCGCTGACCGGCATGTTGGTCATTTTCGGTGATCGTGGTGATCAGCCTGCCTTCTTCGCAGGCTCCTGTGTCTGGCTCTGCAGGTAATCCAGCATGGTATTCACATCGCTGCAGGTGAAGGGATCTTCCGGGCAGTTGTCTGACTTGCCGGGCTCGACGAAGGCTTTTTCAACCTGGCCGTCGTTGACCAGGACTGAATAGCGCCAAGAGCGGTCGCCAAAGCCGAGGTTTTCCTTCTTCACCAGCATATCCATGCCCTTGGTGAAATGCGCATTGCCGTCGGGCAGCATCTTGACGTTTTTCACGCCGAGCTGCTTGGCCCACTGGAACATGGAGAAGGCATCGTTCACGCTCAGGCAGTAGACCTCGTCCACACCCAGTTTCTTCAGGGTGTCATATTCCTTTTCATAACCCGGCAGGTGGGTGCTGCTGCAGGTCGGGGTAAAGGCGCCGGGGAGGGCGAACAGTACTACACGCTTGCCCTTGAAGATGTCGTCAGTGGAGACATCCTGCCAGCGGAAGGGGTTTTCGCCGCCGATGCTCTCATCGCGGACGCGGGTTTTGAAAGTCACTTCGGGTACCAGGGTATGCATAGTTCTCTCCACAAGTTGGTTGGTTCATATACCTGGCAGTTCCATGAACTGCCGCTATGGGGAGCAATATAGGGGACTGGATGAATATAGATAAAATATATTCATTCTATTGAATGAATAGGAACTGCCTATTAATTGGAAGTGTCTGTAAAGCGGGCTCAACGGCCGGCGGTGGCGGCCTCATAGCCGAGAATGATCTTCTTCTTTTCACTGCCCCAACGGTACTGGCCGGTTTCACCGAGTTTGCGGACAACACGATGGCAGGGAATCAGCCAGGCGATCCTGTTGCGGGCAATGGCCGAAGCACTGGCGCGGGTGGCAGCCGGGTTGCCGGCCAGTCCGGCGATTTCCTCGTAGGAGGCTACCTGTCCGTAGGGAATCCGCAGCAAGGCCTGCCACACCTGGATCTGGAAGTTGGTGCCCTTGAGCAGGAGGCTGATGCCGGCGGGTTGCGTGGCTGGCTTGCCGAACAGTAGCCGGTGTACCGGCGCCGTGGATTTCTCGTCCCGGCTGATAACCGACAGCGGCCAGTTGTCATGAAAATTATCGCGTATGGCCTGCTCATCTGCGGTGATGAATTCGAGGTGGCAGATGCCCTTGTCAGTGACTGCCAGCAGGTAGGGCCCGAACGGGGATTCAAAGATGCCGTAACGGATGACCAGTCCCTTGCCCTTGCGGCGATATTCTGCCGGCGTCATGGCTTCGGTGCGGATGAAGAGTTCATGCATCCTCCCCGGCCCTGACAAGCCCGCCTGGTAGCAGGCATCCAGCGATTGCATGCCCGCATCGAGCAACTGCTTTATGTACTCCTTGCTCAGGTACTGGCTGAAGCGTTTGGGGCTGATGCCCACCCAGCGGCAAAACTGTTTCTGGAAATGGAACTCGCTTAATCCGCAAGCGTTGGCCAGTTGGGCAAGGGAGGGCGGTGCGTCACGGCAGGTGGCCAGGATATGCAGGGCCTTTGCCATGGTGGTGTAGGTGGATCCGCCGGTTTGGGCTGTTGCCTGGTTCATGGGACTAACTTAAGGGGTTTCCCTGCAAAAGAAAATCCGTTTCTTGCGGTATAACTTGCGCCCAAGATAGCCATGAGGCCGCGTTAAGTAATAGAATCGCCGCATGTTGTTTTCGTTTTCCCTGCGGCAGAAAGTCGGGCTCTTCACCGGTCCGCTGTTGTTTTTCCTGGTGTTGCTCATGCCGTTGCCGGAAGGCATGTCCGTGGAGGCCTCGCGCGTGGCGGCGGTGGCGCTGCTGATGGCCTGCTTCTGGATGGCGGAAACAGTACCGATCCCCGCTACGGCCATGCTGCCGATCTTCCTTTTCCCGCTCCTGGATATCATGCCGACCGGCGATACCACGCTGTCATACGGCAACGAGATCCTGTTCCTGTTCATGGGCGGATTCCTGATCGCGGTTGCCATGCAGAAGTGGCACCTGCACCGGCGTATCGCCCTGAATGTCATCATCCGTGTCGGCAGCAGCCCGAACCGCCTGGTGCTGGGCTTCATGCTGGCCACCGCGCTGTTGTCCATGTGGATCAGCAATACCGCTACCTGTGTCATGATGACCCCGGTGGCCATCGCCGTCGTCGAGCAGACACGCATGGAAATGGCCCATGACACCCCGGGTGGGCGCTACAATTTCGGCACAGCACTGATGCTAGGCATCGCCTATTCATCCTCAGCAGGCGGCGTCGCCACCCTAGTCGGCACGCCGCCCAATGCCATCCTGATCGGCATCATTGACACCCTCTACGGCTACCAGATCAGTTTCGTCGACTGGATGAAGCTGGGTATTCCGGTATCCATATGCATGCTGGCGACCATCTGGTTTATCCTGACCCGAGTCATGTACCCCATGGATGATGCCAACACCTCCAGCGCGCAGGCGCACCAGCATATTCAACACCAGCTCGACGATATGGGCCCGATGACCGGCGAGGAAAAGAAGGTGGCGATCCTGTTCTTCCTGGTCGCCATGAGCTGGATACTGCGTGGTCTGTTCACGCCCGAATGGCTCAGTTTCGTATCCGATCCGGCCATCGCCATGTGCGGCGCCTTCCTGCTCTTCATCATGCCGGCAGGCAGGGACAAGGGCGGCTTCATCCTTGACTGGGATACGGCGAAAACCATCCCCTGGGACATCATCATCCTTATGGGAGGAGGCTTCGCTCTGGCGTCGGGGTTCAGTGAATCCGGACTGACGGCCTGGCTGGCCAACCAGCTCACCATCCTCCAGGGCGTGCATTTCTTCGTGCTGATTGTAGTCGTGGTCCTGTTTGTTACCTTCCTCACCGAGATGACCTCCAATGCGGCCACCGCCACGCTGTTCATTCCGGTGATGGGGGCCCTGGCTATCTCGATGGAGCTGCATCCGTTTGCGCTCATGGTGCCGGCAGCGCTCGGTGCCTCTTTCGCTTTCATGCTGCCCGTGGCGACGCCCCCCAACGCCATTGTCTTTGCCAGCCGGCAGATCACTATCGGGCAAATGGCGCGTACCGGCCTGGTGCTGAACCTGCTAGGAGCCATGATCATCAGCACACTGAGCTACCTGCTGCTGGAACAGCTGCAGTAAGGCTGGCAGGGTGCGATGGCCCTGTATCGCCCTGAGCAGCAGATACAGTAGACTTGAGTCCAAACAACACCCGGGGGCACCGCGTGGAAAATAACAAGCTGAAGCTGCAGAACTTCGTCATGGCCAGCATCCTGGTGGCCCTGGTGTTCTTTCTGCTGGTGGTGGGGCAGAGCATCCTGTTGCCGCTGGTGATCGCCATCTTGTTCTGGTATCTGATCAACCTGATGTCCGAGGGTTTTGGCCGCCTCAAGGCCGGCGGCAAGCCATTGCCCAAACTGGTCAGGTACTCACTGTCATTCCTCACCTTCTTCGCCATCATCTGGGGTATCGTCGAATTGATTGCCAGCAATATCGCCGGTGTTGTTCGTGTTGCGCCCATCTACCAGATCAACCTGGAAAATCGCTGGGACAGCATCCTGCGTCTGCTGCGCATCGAACAGGAACCCACCCTCAACCAGCTCACCGCATTGTTCGACCTGGGAGAATTCATCACCGGCCTGGCTTCCTCCCTGACCAATATCGCCGCGAACATGGGCATTATCATTATTTACGTGGTTTTCCTATTGCTGGAGCAGGGCAACTTCAGCAGCAAGGTGGCTTCACTGGCCAACGACCCGGTGAAGGAAAAGCGCGTGCGCATGCTGATCCGCAAGATCAACGAGGACGTGCAGAAGTACATCAGCATCAAGATGCTGACCAGTGGTCTCACCGGCGTACTGAGCTATATATTCATGAAGGTGGTCGGCGTGGATTTTGCCGAGTTCTGGGCGCTACTGATATTCCTGCTCAATTTCATCCCGACCATCGGTTCCATCGTCGCGACCATCTTTCCTTCCCTGGTCACGCTGGTGCAGTTCGATACCTATACGCCATTTTTCCTGGTGCTGGGAGGAGTGACAATGATCCAGGTCTGCATTGGCAACATCATGGAGCCGCGCCTGATGGGAGACTCGCTCAACCTGAGCCCGCTGGTCATCCTCCTCAATCTGTCCTTATGGGGACTGATCTGGGGCATTCCGGGAATGTTCCTGTGCGTACCCTTGCTCGTGATTTCGATGATCGTATTTTCCCATATACCCCAGACGCGATCGATTGCGATCCTGATGTCCAGGGACGGCAGGGTTACTGAAATATTCGGGTAATTAATTCCTGCTGTAGCCGGTGAAATTTTGCCGAATGCTGTATACAATCGGGTCAATTTCGGGAAGAAGTTCAATAAGATATAGACTGCATAAACGGAAATGCTGTAGTGAGAAGAATAATTACCTATAAAAATTGCTGAATATCGGGGGAGTCATGTCCAAATTTTTCAATTCAGAAACCGCGATGAGATTTAAACGGCGTGCCCTGGCTTCCGGGGTTGCCTTGTCCTGTTTTGCCCTGCAGCCGGCCTCGGCCCAGGTCCTGGAAGAAATTACGGTCACGGCCCAGCTCAGGGAAGAAAATATTCAGGAGGTGCCTGTCGCAGTTTCCTCCATTTCCGGTGTCTGGCTCGAAGACAATTCCATCAAGGATGTTCAGGAACTCATGTGGAGTGTCCCGGGCTTGGTTGTCGGCACGAATCAGAGCTCAGGCACGGGTAACTTCCAGATTCGTGGCGTAGGCACCGGCGCACAGAATTTTGGCCTAGAGTCTTCCGTAGGCTTGTATGTGGACGGTGTGTATCGTGCCAGGCAGGCATCATTGTTCAACCAGCTTGTTGACCTTGAGGCCGTGGAGGTTCTTCGCGGCCCGCAGGGAACGCTGTTCGGCAAGAACTCAGCGTCCGGCGCGTTGCTGCTTCGCACTGTGGCGCCTTCCCATGAACGCGATGCCTTCATCGAAGTCACCGCGGGAAATTACTCATTGATTAATGTCAATGCCGGCTCCAACTTCAGCCTGAGCGAGACTCTGGCGGCACGCACTGTGGTGTATACCAGTGAACGCGATGGTTACATTGATGTCGATAACATGGGCGGTGATATCAACGACAGGTCCCGCTGGGGCATTCGGCAGCAATTCCTCTATGAACCAAGTGAGGATCTCTCGGCCAGGTTGATCATCGATTATTCGGAAATCGATGAGGTTTGCTGTGCAGCACTGACCCTGAAGGACAGCCTCTTCGCATCGGGCAGGACTAACAATGGGGCTCCGGTATATGGATCTGACGCCATTCTGTCAGCACTTGGTGGCACCATATACCGGACTGGCAGTTTTGAAGATGGCAGGCTTTCCCTAAACACCTTGCCTAGGTCCGAGAACGAGGACAGCGGCATTTCACTTGAAATCAATCGTAGCCTGGGTGATCTGAATTTTGTTTCCATCTCGGCCTATCGCAATTTTGATGTCAGAGATGCAATTGACGCAGACTTCAGCAATGTCGACCTGGCAAGCAGGTATCAAGATGCCCGGCAGAGCATGCTATCCCAAGAATTTCGGATTTCCAGCGATCAGACAGAGCGTTTTCGGTATATCGCTGGTCTGTATTTTTACAAGCAGGAGCTAGAGAGTAAGGATTATCTATATCTCGGTAGTCGATTGCCAAACTATGCCGTTGCCGCCTCACCAGACGTTTTGGGCCCGTTGACTGCTACTCCGCCCCAGTTAATTGGGTTTATAAATTATGTATATGGTACGTCATTCGGCCCTTCATTTGCCCCCCCGGTAGCTCCTGGCAACACGATTCAAGATTATAGTGACCAAGATCATCGAGCCAATGCGATATTCGCTCGAATAGATTACGACTTAAACGAGAATCTGCAATTAAATGCTGGCATAAGGTACACGGACGAGAGCAAGGACATGACAAGCCGGTTCAGGGAGTCTGTATTCACGCCTGGACCAGCTGATGTCAACGTGCAGGCCATAGGGGCTGCCCTGACAATTGCAGGTGAACAGGCCAAGGCCGCAGCGGGAGCTCCTCCGGGAGATGGGACCGGGAATACCTTCAATCCCGCTCTCGCGGCGATGAATCCCGCACCATATCTGCCGGCTCTGAATGTGCTCTACCTCCCGGGATGGGCCAATTGCAGCATTACCGTGCGTTTCTGTCCAAGGCCGGATATCAATGCAGATCTCGACGACAGCCGGGTTACCGGCAACGTGGGCCTGTCATGGCGTGCTGATGATTCCAGCCTGATCTATGCGTCCTATGGCACAGGCTACAAGTCGGGCGGCACCAATACCGATCGCATCGGCCTGGGTTTTGATACTGTATTCGATTCTGAAGACACCACGACGTTTGAACTGGGCATTAAAAAGGACTTTATCGACAACAACCTGCGCATGAATATCGCTGTTTTCGACATGGAAGTTGAGGATTTGCAGACCAATACCTTCACCGGTACCGCATTCAACCTGCAGAACGCCGGCCGGGTGGATGTCCGGGGCGTAGAGGCCGAAATTTGGTGGAATCCGACTGATTCGCTTAATTTCTTCCTGACCTATGCTTACACCGATGCCAGCTTTGAAGATTTTGATAAGGGCAACTGCCAGATCTCGAATATTTTTCACACTGGAGCCCCATCGGAGGCGGCCCAATTGCTAACTAAGGGATACTGTAATCGAAGCGGCGACAGGTTAAGTAATCTTTCTGATAATTATTTCACCTTGAACGCTTCCAAAAGTTTTCTGCTCGGCAACGGTACGGAGCTACTACTGGGCGCTGAATATGTCAGCTATTCGGATATGATGATGCATAGCAATAATGATCCCTTCGCTGTCCAAGACAGCCGCGACTTCATTAACCTGCGCGCCATTGCCCGCATGCCCTCCGGCATCGAACTGATGCTATGGGGCAGAAATATTAATGATGAAAGCTGGTATGGCACCGTGTTCGATACTCCCTTGCAGGATGGCAAGCTCAGCGCCTATCCGAGGGAGCCGCAAACCTACGGACTCACCGTTCGCAAGGTTTTCTGAGCTGGTTAGATCTAGGACGGTCCGGGACTCAAGTCCCGGACCGTTTTTTTTATGGGCTCAAGGTAGCCGCAGCAAGCGAAAGCTCACCCGCCAGTAGCGCTTTATCAAAAAACGCCACGATGCGACGCTCGAATTCTTCGGGCAGCGCAGTATCAAAGCCCGCATGTTCGATGCCGTGTTCCAGCCACAATTCACGGGGTTCCCTGGCTGCTGCAAAAAGCAGCTCGCCGCTGCTGGGTGAAATCACCTGATCATCCAGGCTATGAATGATAAAGACGGGTCTTGGGCTGATCTCGGCTATCCAGCGCTTGGCATCGATGGCGCCGATATCGATACCGGTTTCCTGCTCTGCCCAGAAACTGATCATGGGAGCGAAAGGGAAGGGAGGCAACCCGGTAAAATGCCGGATACTGGTTTCAATGGTGTCTTGTAACGAGGAAAATGCACTGTGAGCCACGACCGCGGCAATACCTTCATTGGCCGCCGCATACTGGATCGCCAGCGATCCGCCCAGTGAATCACCGATAATGCCGACACGCTCCGGATCCACGCCGGGAAGTTCACGGGCAAGCCTGTACCAGGCATCGAGATCTTTCATTTCCTCCACGCCGAAAGTGATTCTTTCGCCCGGATTCACGTCATGAGACCTGACGGACATCACCAACACGCCGTAGCCTGCCCGGGACAACATGACGGCTTCTTCCAGATGACCCATGCGATCCCATTTATAGCCATGCTGCATGAGAATAACGGCGCCATTACGGGATTCGATGAACCAGCCGCTCAGAGTGAACCCATCGCTGCTGGTGACCTGGACGTCGAGGTAGTCCAGTCCGAAATCGGCAGGGGTCTGGTCCAGCGGCCGTCGAGCCTCGGCGGGATTGGTTACCAGCTGGTGCGCCTGCCACATGGCAAACAGGTTCAGAACCAGCGCCAGGCAGAGCCCCAGGGCAGCCGTAAGCTTCAGTGATTTCACGTCGTTTCCTCTGGCCAGGACCAGCGCCGGCTAGCGCGGCGCAGGGCTCCGGGTTTGCCCTAGTTGGTTGAAATAACAGGATAAATAATAGCAATTTGCCTTTAAGAGTATATAATTAGCGGCTTTTTAATTCAGCCAAACCGCCCCTATTTTATGGACTCAGAATACAGGGGTAATTCCAAGAGCCAAAGGACATGAAAAGCGCCGAGATCCGCCAGGCCTTCCTTGATTATTTTGCCGGTCAGGGGCACGAAGTTGTCGCCAGCAGTTCGCTGGTGCCTGGCAATGACCCGACCCTGCTGTTTACCAATGCCGGCATGGTCCAGTTCAAGGATGTCTTTCTTGGCCAGGACAAGCGCAGTTACCAACGTGCCGTGACTTCCCAGCGCTGCGTACGCGCCGGGGGTAAGCACAATGACCTGGAAAATGTCGGTTACACAGCCCGTCACCATACTTTTTTCGAGATGCTGGGCAATTTCAGCTTCGGCGATTATTTCAAGCGTGATGCAATCCACTTTGCCTGGACTTTCCTGACCGAGAACCTTGGCCTGCCGAAGGAAAAACTCTGGGTCACGGTGTTCCAGGATGATGACGAAGCGGCGGATATCTGGCTGAAGGATATCGGCGTTCCGGCCGAACGTTTCACCCGCATGGGTGAAAAAGACAACTTCTGGGCTATGGGCGATACCGGTCCCTGCGGCCCCTGCAGCGAAATCTTCTACGACCACGGCGACGAAGTGTCCGGCGGCCCGCCCGGCAGCCCCGACGAGGATGGCGACCGCTATATCGAGATCTGGAACCTTGTATTCATGCAGTTCAACCGGGCCGCAGACGGCAGCATGACGCCATTGCCGAAACCCTCTGTCGATACCGGCATGGGGCTGGAGCGTATCGCCGCTGTCATGCAGCATGTGCACAGCAACTACCAGATTGACCTGTTTCGACACATCATCCAGGCCGCGGCCGATATTACCGGCACGAAGGACCTGAACAACGCCTCCCTCAACGTGATTGCCGACCATATCCGTTCCTGCGCCTTCCTGGTGCTGGATGGTGTCATCCCGTCCAACGAGGGCAGGGGTTATGTCCTGCGCCGCATCATTCGCCGCGCTATCCGCCATGGGCACAAGCTTGGCGCCAGTGGTGCTTTCTTCCACAAGCTGGTCGGCCCGCTGTGCGATGTCATGGGCGAAGCCTATCCGGAACTGGCAGCTGAACAGGCGCGTGTCGGGGCAACCCTGCTGGCCGAAGAAAAACAGTTCGCACGCACCCTGGACAACGGCATGGCCATTCTTGAGAAGGCCATCGATGAGCTCGACGGCGACATCATTTCCGGCGCTACGGTCTTCAAGCTTTATGACACCTATGGTTTCCCCGTGGACCTGACCGCAGATATCGCCCGTGAACGGGGGTTGACCCTGAACATGGCCGAATTCGATGCGGAAATGGAAAAACAGAAGAGCCAGGCACGTTCGGCAAGCCACTTTGAAAGCGCCGCTACCCTGGATATCCGTTTGGATGAAAACACGCAATTCGTCGGTTACGACAGCCTGCAGGCCGAGGCCAAAGTGCTCGCACTGTACCGCGATGGCGCTGCGGTCGACAGCCTGGGTGAAGGCGACAGCGGCATCGTGTTGCTCGACAGCACACCTTTCTATGGGGAGTCCGGCGGCCAGGTGGGTGACTGCGGTACACTGCTCAACAAGGCGCTGCGCTTCCTCGTCAGGGACACCCAGAAGCAGGGTGGCCAGTTCCTGCACATTGGCAGCGTCGAAACAGGCATCCTTAACGTGGGTGACAGCGTATCCTGCTGTGTAGACAACGCGATGCGCCAGCCCACGGTACTTAACCACAGCGCCACCCACCTGATGCATGCGGCACTGCGCCAGGTATTGGGCACGCATGTGTCCCAGAAGGGCTCGCTGGTCAGCCCGAAATACCTGCGTTTCGACTTTTCCCACAACAAACCGGTGACACCCGATGAAATACGTGAAATCGAGTCCATCGTGAACCGCCAGGTTTTGAAGAACGTAGAAGTATCCAGGGAAGTCATGTCGATGGATGCCGCAAAGAAGAAAGGCGCCATGGCCCTGTTCGGCGAAAAGTATGGCAGCGAGGTGCGCGTGGTCAGCATGGGCCTTGGTCCAGACACTGATGACGATGCCTCTTTTTCAATCGAATTGTGCGGCGGCACCCACGTCAACCGTACCGGTGATATCGGCTTGTTCAAGATCGTCGCTGAATCCGGTATCGCTGCCGGCGTAAGACGTATCGAGGCCGTCACCGGCGATGCGGCACTGGTATTGGTCCAGGAGCAGGAAGAGCGCCTGCGCACCATCGCGGCGGCCGTGAAGTCGGGCACCGACAAGGTGGTGGACCGGGTAGAGCAGCTCACGGCGGCCAACCGCCAACTGGAAAAGGACATCGAGCAGCTCAAGGCCAAGCTGGCGAGCTCTGCAGGATCCGACCTGGCGGCGCAGGCTGAAGATATCAATGGCGTCAAAGTGCTGGCTGCCATAGTCGAGGGTATTGACGGCAAGGCACTGAGGGATACTGCCGATCAGCTCAAGAACAAGCTCGGCTCTGCTGTCGTGGTCCTCGGCACAGTCGCCGAGGGCAAGGTCAGCCTCGTCGCCGGGGTCACCAAGGACCTCACTGACCGCATCAAGGCCGGTGATGTGGTCAATGAAGCGGCCAAAATGGTCGGTGGCAAAGGCGGCGGCAGGCCTGATATGGCCATGGCAGGGGGAAATTCACCAGGTGAGTTGCCTGCTGCAATTTCCCATGTAAAACAGTATCTTGCATCAATTTTGTAATATTTCATTTTCGCAATGCAGGTTGCAGATTTAAGTTAACAATGTTGTCCATATTCTGTTGGTACAGTTCAAAAGGATAATGTCAGAATCATGTTGATTGTTCAGAAGTACGGTGGAACTTCAGTGGGTTCCATTGAAAGGATCAAGGCGGTCGCCCAGCGGGTTGCCGCCTGCAAGGCCGAGGGTAACCAGGTCGTCGTGGTGGTCTCCGCGATGAGCGGGGTGACCAACAACCTGACCGCCATGGCCCATGAACTACAAAAGGAGCCGTCTCCGCGCGAGATGGACATGTTGCTCTCCACTGGCGAGCAGACAACCATAGCCCTGTTGAGCATGGCATTGCAGAGCATCGGTTGTCCTGCCCGGTCGTACACTGGGGGGCAGGTAAGGATACTCACTGATAGTGCGCACACCAAAGCCAGGATCCAGAAGATAGACCAGGAGCATATGCGCCAGGATCTGGATCAGGGAAAAGTGGTCGTGGTTGCAGGGTTCCAGGGAGTTGATGAACAGGGAAATATTACGACTTTGGGAAGAGGTGGTTCGGATACCACGGCAGTAGCACTAGCAGCGGCCCTGAAAGCCGATGAATGCCAGATCTACACCGATGTTGATGGTGTTTACACCACTGATCCCCGCGTTGTTGACAATGCCAGGCGACTGGACCGTATCACATTTGAAGAAATGCTTGAGATGGCCAGCCTCGGCTCAAAGGTTCTGCAGATCCGTTCTGTGGAATTTGCCGGAAAATACAATGTGCGTTTACGGGTGCTTTCATCTTTCGAGGATGGCCCCGGTACATTAATAGTCTCAGAGGATGAATCTATGATGGAGAACCCAGTCATTTCTGGCATCGCTTTTACCAGGGATGAGGCCAAGATAAGCGTTGTGGGCGTACCGGATGTACCTGGTATGGCTTTCAAGGTTTTTGGCCCGATCAGCGATGCAAACATTGAAGTGGATGTCATTGTCCAGAATATCGGCGCCGATAACACCAACGATATCACCTTTACAGTAGCCAAGAAGGATGCCGCAGCAGCATCCAGGATCCTGGAAAGCGTAGCGAAGGAGATGGGCGCCAGGGGAGTGGAAGTTGAGGACAGGGTAGCCAAGGTGTCACTGGTGGGCGTGGGCATGCGTTCACATGCCGGTATCGCCAGCCGCATGTTTGAAGCATTGGCGAAAGAGTCGATCAATATTCAGCTGATCACCACGTCTGAAATAAAAATTTCGGTAGTTATAGAAGAAAAATACCTCGAGTTAGCAGTAAGAGCCCTGCACAGCGCGTTCGGCCTGGAAAATCCGCCGAAATAACTGTCAGTTTAAAAGGATGCAGTATTTTTCACCTGCCCAAACAGGGTGAAAGGCGCTGTTGAGTAGATAGTCAGTTCACGAAAGGCCGGTTGATTCCGCTAGGCAGCACGCTGGTTTTTTTTATATGCTAAGAGGATCTAGCAATGTTGATTTTGACTCGCCGGGTAGGCGAAACACTGATGATAGGCGACGAAGTAACGGTCACTGTATTGGGAGTAAAGGGAAATCAAGTACGCATAGGTGTCAATGCACCTAAAGACGTTGCTGTCCACAGGGAAGAGATTTACGACAGAATCAGGAAAGAAGGTACAGAGGAAGCCGGCAGAGGCGGTGCTGCAGACAATGACAGTGTCGGCAACAGCTGATCCACTGACCTTTCAATCACGGTAACAGCAGACGTTTGACGCTTACGGCGCCTGGAAAAAGATAGCCAAATTCAGCCCCAAGGCTCCACCAACCCGGAAAGCCTGTGCTATCATGCGCGGCTTGCCGGATAGGTGGCAGATGTCATGTAGCAGGCCGCATGCGCGCCTTGAAACATCTCCAGTTATCAGTACTTAAGAGCAAGTCTTTGGAGAGGTGGCCGAGTGGCTGAAGGCGCGCCCCTGCTAAGGGCGTATGGGTGTTTAAGCTCATCGAGGGTTCGAATCCCTCCCTCTCCGCCATGTATAA
>JALRBG010000010.1 GCA_023257855.1 Pseudomonadales bacterium
GCCCTCGTGCTGACCCTCCTGGCCACACTGCTGCCGGCGCGCTTCGCCGCAAAAACCGATCCTGCAGAAGTCCTGCGCTACGAATAAGCCGATTGCCGGCAAAACAGCGGTTCCTGGACTATCCTGAACGTGGCGCCGGCCGGACAGGAATTCCATGCGATCCTGGATTTTGTCGTTCAGCCTCGGCGTACTCGCCGGCGGCTTCATCCCTGTATTGCCGCCATTTCGGTTTACGCTGCTGTTGTGGCTACCCCTGCTGTTATCGGGATGGTGGCGATGGTTGTCCCTGGCATCCGCTTTCTGCCTCGGGCTGTGGTGGCTTTTGTGCCAGGCCATCATTCATGCCGACCACCTGTTGCCGCATCACCTTGAGCAGGCGGATCTGTGGATCACCGGGACAGTGTCAGGATTGCCGCAGTCAGCCGAAGGCAATGCCCGCTTCATGTTCAGGGCGAACAGCCTGTGCATCGGGGATGACAGGTCATCGTGCCGTAATGCCATACTGGATACACCACGACGATTCCTGCTCAATGATTATCGGGGCAACCAGTACCGGCCGGGTGAGCACCTGGCATTGCAGGTGCGCCTGAAGCGTCCCCATGGATTTGCCAATCCCGGCGGCTTTGATTATGAAAGGTGGCTGTTCCAGGCCGGGATAAGCGCCACCGGTTATGTACGTGAAACTGAACGGCTTGAACAGGTGCCGGTATCGGTTTTCGCACGTTTCAACCGCATACGGCAGCGCCAGAAGGCATGGCTGGACTCCTTACCATTGAAAAGCAGTGGTTTCATCAAGGCGCTGGTCATTGGTGACCGTTTTGGCATCACTGACAAGCAATGGCAACTGCTGACGGCAACCGGCACCAATCATCTGATGGTGATTTCAGGCCTGCACATTGGACTGGTGACCTGGCTGGCCTATCGCCTGCTCGAATGGTTATTTCGTCGCTGCGCCCGTTGTTCCCTGTTGTACCCGGCATCGAAGTCGGCAGTACTGGGCGCTATTGCTATCAGCCTGTGCTACAGCGTTCTTGCCGGGTTCAGCCTGCCGGTACAGCGCGCCTTTGTCATGGTGTGCTGCCTGATGAGTGGTTTGCTTCTTGTCAGGCAAACCCGGCCTCTGAACAACCTGTGCCTGGCGCTGCTGGCCGTACTCCTGCTGGATCCACTGGCGCCACAGAGTGCCGGTTTCTGGCTGTCGTTCACGGCAGTGGCATTGCTGCTGACCTTGCCGAACCCCGCAGGGGAGGTGACCAGGTATGGTCAAAGCCTGGTCTTGTTGCGTACGCAGTATGCGCTTTTCCTGGGCCTGGCACCGGTCATGCTGATCCTGTTCAGGCAGGTCAACCTGCTTGCACCGCTGGTCAACCTGGTTGCAATACCTTTCATCGGTCTGCTGGTCGTCCCGTTATGCCTGCTGGCACTGGTAACGGCATGGTTTGCACCGGCTCTGGCGGAATACCTGACCGTGTTGCCCGATGCGCTGCTTGCCGCTTTCGAGTCGACACTGTTTGCCCTGACAACGGCAGTACCTGCCTGCCGCGTGGCATTTCCGGCCTTGCCTGCCTGGCTGCTCGCGTTGCTCGCCCGCGTGATCGCCATACACTTGATACGACCGCATGCCGCGACCTGGCTGGCACTGGCACTGGTTGCAACGCTGGCCCACGGTTACCGTGGACAGCGGCTGGCACCAGGAAGTTTTCAGCTCGACATACTCGACGTCGGGCAGGGGCTGGCCGTGACCATTGCCACCAGGCACCACCTGCTGCTCTATGATACCGGCCCGGCCTACAGCCCGCGCTTCAATGCCGGGGAGGGCATCATCGTGCCGTTTCTCGCCGCAGTTAACCTGGGTGTGCCTGATCTTGTCATCATCAGCCATGGTGACAGCGATCATGCCGGCGGCCTGGCGGCATTGCGGCTATCCTGGCCGGACGTGACCTACATGGCCGGCGAATACCCGGCACTGGCTGATGGGCAGAGCCAGCCTTGCAGGGCCGGGCAAGCCTGGCAATGGGATGGCGTGCATTTCCGGATCCTGTCGCCGGATGAAGCGGGCAGGGAAGGCAACGATGCCTCCTGTGTCCTGCAGGTTTCTGCCGGCACTTTCAGTGCACTCCTGCCAGGCGATATCGAGGCGAAAACCGAGCTGGAGCTTGTCCGCCGTTACCGGGAAAGCCTTGCCGCCTCGATACTGCTGGCTCCTCACCATGGCAGCAAAACATCCTCCACATCGGTGTTCATCCGCTTCATCGATCCGCAGCATGTCATTTTCTCGTCGGGTTACCTAAACCGGTTCAACCACCCTGATCCTGTAGTAGTGGCTCGTTATCGCCGTCACGGAAGTACGCTGCATCACAGTGCCCGGTCGGGTCACATCCGGGTGTTGGTCAACCCG
>JALRBG010000042.1 GCA_023257855.1 Pseudomonadales bacterium
TGAGATCATCTGTAGCTAATTTTCAGCCAGCTAGACTCGACACAGCGCTAACCGATTGTTCCCAATCGCCCGAAGTTCACAAAAAATGTGAATATTCCGAGGAAACTCAATGGTTTGCGAGTATTCAGCTTTACATGTTGCAGTGCATCATTATACTGCGCACATCGAAAAATTCTGCAGCAACACAGGACCATGACAACCCCCTTTCTCAGATCCTCAATCGCCTCGTTGCTGCTGGTACCGGCGATCCTCATGGCACAGGTTCCGCAGAGTGAGTTCTTCACGGATGTCCGCGACGAATTTGCCGGCAGCCTCGATCGCGGTGCCTCACGCAAGCGCATCGAGATCATGCGCTTGGTCATGGATATGGAACCTGTCATCGACGGTGTCCTGGACGACCCCATGTGGGAAAGCGCCACCGTCATTTCCGATCTGCACCAGTTCCAGCCGGTCGACCACGGACAGCCCACCGAGGAATCGGTTTTCTACATAGCCTACAACGACCGCTACTTCTATGTCGGAGCGCGCCTATTTGACAGCGAGGCCGACGGCATCATTGCCCGCCAGCTGGTCCAGGGCGGAGGCCTGGGTAGTGATGACGCCTTTGAATTCATTCTCGACACCTTCAACAACGGCCGCACCGGCTACCACTTCCAGGTCAACCCCAACGGTATTCGCCGTGAGGGGGTCTATGAAAACCCGAACGAGCTCAACCGCGACTGGACCGGTATATGGCAGGTCGAGTCACGCATCGACGACAAGGGCTGGACCGCCGAAGTCGCCATCCCGTTCAATACCCTGAACTTTGATCCGGCGACCGAGGAATGGGGATTTACCATCGCCCGCACCATCGCCCGCAAGAACGAGGAGATGGCCTGGTCATCGTTCAATCGCCGCATCAACCCGACCACCACTGGCGTCATTTCCGGCATCCGTGGCATTCGCCAGGGCAAGGGCCTGGACATCATCCCGTCTGTCACCATGGCGACTTCCGAGAATTACCGCGCCGGCGGAATTACCAATCAGCGCATGGACCCGTCGCTCAACGTGTTCTACAAGATTACTCCCAACCTGACCGGCGCGCTGACCTTCAATACCGATTTCTCCGCGACGGAGGTGGACAACCGCCAGGTCAATCTCAGCCGGTTTTCCCTGTTCTTCCCTGAAAAGCGCGACTTTTTCCTGCAGGATCTGGACATTTTCAGCTTCGGCGGCCTCAACCAAAACGGCATCCCGTTCTATTCCCGCCGCATCGGTCTCAGCCGTTTTGGCACACCGGTGGATATCAACACCGGCGCCAAGCTGACCGGTCGCATCGGACGCTGGAATGTCGGCGGTCTTGCCGTGCGCCAGGGTGATTACGACGGACTGGACAGCCAGAATGTGTTTGTCGGCCGAGTCGCGGCCAATGTGCTGTCCGAATCCAGTGTCGGCGCCATCCTGACCCATGGCGATCCCACCAGTGGACTCGACAACACCGTGATGGGCGTGGATTTTCGCTATCAGAACACCCGGTTCTCAGAAGCCTACAGTCTGCGCGGCAACTTGTGGTATCAGCAGTCGAACACCGAGGGACTAAAAGGAAACGCTAAGGCATTTGGCCTGCAGGCCAACATGGACACCCAAGGCAATGGCGTGACTGGTTTCGTCAATTACGAGTACTTCGGAGAAGACTTCAATCCGGCCCTGGGTTTTGCCAACAACACCGGCGTCGACAGCATCGGTTTTGGCGGTGTGGCGCGCAGATTCACCCCAAACAACAGGTGGGGTGTCCGCAACATATTTTCTTTCATGCGTTTCGGCTACACGCGTTTTCTGGATACTGGTGAGATGCAGAGCCAGGATTGGTTCTGGCGCGCATTGGCTTTCAATACTAACCGTGGCGACCAGATCGGGATCGGCCCCTGGTATAACAAAGAAGGCCTTCGCCGCGACTTTGCCATTCGCCCCGGTATTATCATTCCAGCTGGAGTGTATGATTTTAGTGGCATTAGCGGCGAGATTCGCGGCTCCAACCAACGCTCAATATCACCGAGCCTGAATTTCAGCGTGGGCGATTACTTCAACGGGGAAAGGACGCAGGTCCGTGCTGGCATCGACTGGCGGCCGAACCAGCATATCAACTTGGGCATAAACTACAATTACCAGGACATCAGCCTGCCAGTGCAGGGTGGCGACTTCGACGTGCGTATCGTCTCTGCCAATGCCAACTACGCCTTTAATTCGAAGTGGTCATTGATCAACCTGATCCAGTACGACAATTTTTCCAATGTCGTTGGCCTGAACAGTCGCCTGCGCTGGAACCCGCAGGCAGGGGAGGACCTCTACCTGGTGGTAAATTACAATTTCCAGTCCGAGGGAGTATTCTCTAACCTCAGCTCCAACAATTCGGAAATCGTGCTGAAGTACACGAAAACACTGCGTTTCTGACCTGAAAGATTTATCCCGGTAAGCCTGTCCTGGAAGGGTGCGTGCAGCCGGGGCAGGCCACGTTGTCAGGTGCCGAGACCAGGATTATGCTTTTTTGGGTTAGCAGCGGATGTTACGTAACACTTAATCCGTTGCCTTTCTTTTGAAGACGCCCCGGTAATGTCCTGTTTTTCCTGGAGAGACTCACACGTATCACGGCAGTGCAGAAGGCGTGGACAATGGATACAAGAGTACGACAATGAAAATCAGATTTTTGACAGTCATTGCAGTCGGCCTTTGTGCCGGGTTGCTGGTTGCCCAGTCGCTGCAGGCGCAGACGGCGCGCACGGGTACCAACCTCAGGTCAAAGGCCATCCCGTCCGATGTGCTCATGCTGCATGAACCCGACGAGGTGGAAACCATCCGTCAGTATCTCAATGGCGGCCGCAAGGCCGACGCCCTCAGACATGCGGAAGCCTTCCTGGAAGAAGTCGATCGCGTCGCGCTGAAGCACGAAACCGAGCGCTACTACTATGCCTGGAATGCCTACTGCACGGTGCTGACCAGCCTGCAGCGAGTGGAGGATGCCATTGCCGCCTGTTCGACGGCCATGGCCTTTGAGCCCGGCAAGTGGTCAGCGGTGAACAATCGCGGGACGGCAAAATTCGTGGGCGGGCGCTACGATGAGGCCCTGATGGATTATCAGGCGGCGCTTATGCTGGCGGACCAGGACAATACGCAGGTCCGCGCGACCATCCAGCACAACATCAGCCTGCTGGAAGATCGCCGCATGGGTGATCTCAACCAGCCCCGTTAACCTTAACCGGAAGTACGTTCGAATTCGGTCATGAAGGCGGCCAGGGCCCGGCAGCCTTCTACCGGCATGGCGTTGTAGATGGACGCCCTGATGCCGCCGACAGCGCGGTGTCCCTTCAGTGCATACAGCCCGTTCGCCAGGGCATCCTGCAAAAATTTCTGTGTCAGGTCATCATCCGGCAGGGTGAAGGTAACGTTCATGTTGGAACGGTCATCCCTGAAAGTGGTGCCGGCATAGAAATCACTGCCATCGATAACCTTGTACAACAACCCGGCTTTCTCGGCGTTTATTTTTGCCATGCCTTCCACGCCACCCTGTTCCTTCATCCATTCCATTACCAGGCACATCGTGTAGATGGCAAAGGTATTGTTGGTATTGGCCAGGGAGTGTGACTTGTCGTAGGTGGTGTAGTCGATCAGCGACGGCGTGCGCCCCATGGCGTGGCCGATCAGGTCTTCACGAATGAGTACCACTGCAGTACCGGCGGGGCCAAGGTTCTTCTGCATGCTGGCGAACATCAGGCCGACCCTGGAAAAGTCTATGGGACGGGAAAAAATATCCGAGGTGGCGTCGACCACCAGTGGTATGTCGCCCATGTCTGGGAATTCACTGTACTGCGTGCCGTAGATAGTGTTGTTGCTGGTGATATACGCGTAGGACGCATCATCGGGTACCATGTCGCGTGAGAACGGCGGCAGGCGGTCATAGTTGTTGTTCGCACCGCTACTGGCGACGATGATGTCGCCAAAGCGAGCAGCCTCGACATTGGCCTGGCGGGAAAATTCGCCGGTTTCGCTATACACCCCCTTGTGTGCCGGTTTCAGCGGCAGCAGGTTCATGGGGACGGCCGAAAACTGCATGCGGGCACCACCGTGGGTGTATAGGATGCGGTAATTGTCGGGCAGGTGGGCGACTTGCCGGACCAGTTCATCACAGCGGTTGATGATCTCGTCGAATTCCTTTGAACGGTGGCTGATTTCGATGACAGAGACGCCCATGCCGCGGTAGTCGAGGAATTCGTCGCGGATTTTCTGCATAACCGGGATCGGCAGCATCGCCGGACCGGCCCCGAAGTTGTATATCTGTTTGCTCATAGCTCTTCTTTTCTTGGTTGTGGGTCGGGCGGGTTCAGACCAGCCAGACCTTGATGACGTGTTCGATGGCCCTGATCTCTTCGAGTGTATCCTCACTGGGTGCAGACTCGATATCGATAAGGTTGTACGCGATGTCGTTGCGGCTCTTGTTGAGCATGTCTATCACGTTGATGTCCTTGTCCGCCAGGATGGACAGGATCTGGCCGAGCATCCTGGGCACGTTCTCGTTGATGATCGCGATACGGTGACCTCCGGATTTTTCCAGTGACAGGGACGGGAAGTTGACCGAGTTGCGTATATTGCCGTTCTCGAGAAAGTCACGCAGCTGGTCGACTGCCATGATGGCGCAGTTTTCCTCCGCCTCGTCCGTGCTGGCGCCGATATGCGGCATCAGGATCACTTTTTTGTTGCCAAGCAGTCCCGGGGTGGGGAAGTCGGATACGTAACATCCCAGCCTGCCGATATTCAAGGCATCAACCAGGGCGACCTCGTCAACGATGGCATCGCGGGAGAAATTCACAAGCACGGCACCGGACTTGAAATAGTTGATGACCTTGCGGTCGATCAGGTTGCGGGTGGTCTCCAGAACGGGCAGGTGCAGGGTGACAAAGTCCGAGCGTGAGATCAGTGATGTCAGGTTTTCCTGTTTCTCGATCTGGTTGGCCAGGCGCCAGGCCGCGTCCACGGAAATGGCGGGGTCGTAGCCCAGCACTTTCATGCCCAGCTGGATAGCGGCATCGGCTACCTGCGCCCCGATGGCGCCAAGACCGACGACTCCCAGGGTCTTGCCTTTGAGCTCCATGCCCTTGAAGTTTTTCTTTTCGGCTTCCACCAGTTTCGACAGCTCACCCGATTCCAGGTCTGGTGACTGGCTGTTGACCCAGTTGATGCCAAGCAGGATGCCGCGGGATGACAGCAGCAGGCTGCACAACACAAGTTCCTTGACCGCATTGGCATTGGCGCCCGGTGTGTTGAATACGACTATGCCTTCGCGGGTGTAATCTTCAACAGGGATGTTGTTGGTGCCGGCACCGGCCCTGGCAACAGCCTTCAGGTTGCTGTTGATGTTGTCCCTGGACATCTTGGCGCTGCGCACCAGTATCGCGTCGGCTTTCTCCACGTCGGAAGAAACCTGATACTCTTGTTTCGGAAAGCGCACTAGGCCCTTGTCAGAAATCTGATTGAAGGTCTGGATCTTGAACATGGTGAGGGTAGTACCTTTGGGAACCGGTAATGCCAGTTAAAAGCCAATAACCAGTAAGGAGCCAATAAAGGGATGCGGATTGCGCACCCTTAAAAATTCAGGGGCAAATTTATACAGGGAAATGGGGAAAAATTCCAGTTTAAATGGCGTCAAAAGCAGTGCAGAAGCAGGGAGAAAACCGGATGAAATCCGACTGGCATGTCTATATCCTGCGCACCGCCGCAGGCATGCTTTATACCGGCATCACCACCGATGTCGACCGACGACTGGCCGAACATGCCGGGGTTGGCAAGGGCGCAAGAAGCCTGCGGGGCAAAGGACCGCTGGAACTGGTCTACCGGCTGCCAGCCAGGGACCGCAGTGAAGCCTCCCGCCTGGAGGCGCGCATCAAGAAGCTCAGTCGTGCCGACAAGCTTAGGCTTATAGCCGATGACAGGGCCGTCCTGGACCTGATCAACCCCTGAATGTCCGTTGCCGGCAAGTGGGGTATAATACCTCCCTTCATTTACTGACGGCCCGGGTCATGACCGAAGCGAAGAACATCATCAAGCTGCAAATGCAGGAGCTGGGGCAGAATGCCCGTGCGGCTTCACGCGTCATGGCAGCGGCGGATACGGGTATGAAGAATGCCGCCCTGCTGGCTGCCATGGCTGCCATCGACGGCACCCGTGCTGTGCTGATCGAGGCAAATGCCCGTGACCTGGCCGCTGGCAGGGAAAAGGGCCTGGAATCGGCGATGCTCGACCGGCTGGAGCTGACCGAAGCACGAATCGACAAAATGATCGAAGGGCTCAGGCAGGTTGCGGCCCTGGCGGATCCCATCGGTGAGATCACGGATATGCGTTACATGCCAAGCGGCATCCAGGTCGGCAAGATGCGCGTACCACTGGGCGTCATCGGCATCATTTACGAATCCCGTCCCAACGTCACCGTGGAGGCCGCCAGCCTCTGCCTTAAGTCGGGCAATGCCACCATATTGCGCGGCGGCTCCGAAGCCTTCCATTCCAACCAGGCGATAGCCGACTGTATTCGCGTGGGACTGGAAAGTGCAGGCCTGCCTGCCGCCGCTGTCCAGGTGGTCGGTACAACTGACCGGGCGGCTGTCGGGGAAATGATTACCATGCCGGAATATGTGGATGTCATCGTGCCCCGCGGCGGCAAAAGCCTGATCGAGCGCATCAGTCGCGATGCACGGGTTCCCGTGATCAAGCATCTCGACGGTATCTGCCATGTCTACATCGACGATGGCGCCGATGCCACCAAGGCAGTGAATATCGCCCTGAATGCCAAGACCAATCGTTACGGCGTCTGCAATGCCATGGAGACTTTGCTGGTGGCGGAATCCATGGCCGGGACCATCCTGCCGCAGCTGGAGCAAGTCTACAGTGAATACGACGTCGAACTGCGCGGGTGTGATAAAACCCGCGCCATCCTGCCCGGCGCGCTCGAGGCGACCGAGGAAGACTGGCGCACGGAGTATCTTGGCCCGATCCTGTCCATACGGGTGGTTGGCGGCATCGATGAAGCAATCGAACACATCAACACCTACGGCTCACAGCATACCGATACCATCGTGACGGAAGACTACGCACGCGGTCGCCGCTTCCTGCGTGAGGTCGACTCCAGCTCCGTCATGATCAATGCCTCGCCACGTTTTGCCGACGGCTTTGAGTATGGTCTTGGCGCCGAGATCGGCATTTCCACCGACAAGATCCATGCGCGCGGCCCCGTAGGACTTGAAGGCCTTACCTCGCAGAAATACATCGTCCTGGGTGACGGGCACCTGCGCAAATAGGTGGCAGCCACTTCCCCGCCAGTATCCGGACTGGGCCTCATGGGCGGCATGTTCGACCCGGTTCACAACGGCCACCTGAATATTGCCCTGGGTACCCAACAACGTTTGCAACTGGACCGGCTTGCACTGTTGCCATGCGGCATGCCTGTGCACCGTGCCAATAACCTGACGCCTGCCGTGCATCGCCTTGCCATGCTGCACCTGGCCTTGCAGGACTATGCCGGCCTTGTCGTTGATGACCGCGAATGCCTGGAGCCCGCACCCTCCTACGCATTCAATAGCCTGCAGGCCATCCGCAGGGAAAACCCTGATGCGGTCCTGTATTACCTGCTGGGCCAGGATGCGTTCAACAAGTTCCAGACCTGGTACCACTGGCGTGAGATCTTCGGATTAACTCATATCGTGGTTGCCGCCCGGCCCGGTACGACTGCTGAACCTGGTGCGGAATTGTCAGGGGAGCTGCGAACGCGCAAGGTTGAATCTGCCGAAGAAATGAAACAATCGACGTGCGGCAAAATTTTTACCCTGGAAATGCCCAAGCTGGATATTTCCTCGACCATGGTGCGTGAAAGAGTTTCCCGCCATGAATCCATCGACGACCTGGTGCCCACATCTGTTGCCGATTATATTGAAACCAACGGGCTCTACACTGCGGAGAAAAATGCGTGAATGCCGAACAACTGAAAGATATCGCGATAACAGCAATTGATGACATGAAGGGCAGGGATATCGCCTGTCTGCAGGTATCCGATATCACGACAATCACCGATTACATGATCGTCGTCACCGGTACATCTTCGCGCCATGTCAATTCGATGGCGGACGAGGTGCAGAAAAAAGTAAAGGAAGCCGGTGGAACAGTTACCGGAATGGAAGGCAAGGGGCAATCCGACTGGGTGCTGATCGACCTTGGCGATGTGATCGTGCATGTCATGACAGAAGAGACGAGAAAATTGTACGACCTGGAATCGCTCTGGAGTATGACGCCGGCATCAGCGGAGTGATGCGGAGTATGCGCGACGGTTTGGCGGAGCAGGGCAGGTGAAGATAAACCTTGTTGCTGTCGGCACAAAAATGCCTGACTGGGTTGATACCGGTGTTGCCGAGTACCAGAAGCGTTTGCCGCGCAGTTTTGAACTGGTCGTTACGGAAATTCCGCTGGCCAGGCGCAGCAAGGCCAATCCCGACATAGACAGGTTGCGCGACAAGGAGGGCAAGGCGCTGTTGAATGCCCTGTCCGACGGCCAGTTCATCGTGGCACTGGACGTGAAAGGCAAAACCTGGTCAACCGAGGCCATGGCGCAGAAATTCGAGCAGATTATGGGGCAGGGCAGGGATATTGCCCTGCTGGTGGGTGGCCCGGACGGCTTATCCCCGGAATGCCTGGCAGCAGCGCATGAAAAATGGTCGCTGTCCGCTTTAACATTGCCGCATACTATTGTTAGAATTGTCGTTGCGGAACAAGTATATAGGTGCTGGAGCGTGCTGGCCGGGCACCCGTATCACCGAGAGTGATCAGGAAAAAAATCAGGCGCAATCCGTACCAGGGCAAGCCCTGGCAAAATGGCACAATTTGATATCGCGTGATATCGCTTATGGCTGAAAAGATTACGCTACAGGATCACCAACTCGAACGGCAAATCGTTTTGTCGCGAATCCTTGTCGGCGGCACAATCGCCTTCCTTCTCATTCTCGTTCTCCTGGCAAGGCTGTTTTATCTCCAGGTCAACCAATTCGATTACTACACTACCAAGTCTGACAGTAACCGCATCCGCATCCAGCCCATCGTTCCGACCCGTGGCCTGATTTATGATCGCAACGGCATTCTGCTTGCCGAGAATGTTCCCAGCTTCACCCTGTCACTGGTGAAAGAGCAAGCTGGTGATATTGACCAGGCGCTTGAAACCATTCGCTCCCTGATCAACCTCACGGATGATGAAGTGGACAAGTTCCGTACCCGGCTCAAGACACGCGGTGTTCCCTATTCGGCCGTTCCCGTCCGCTACGATCTCAACGAAGAGGAAATCGCCCGTATCGCAGTGAACCAGTTCCGCCTGCCTGGCGTCAGTGTTGACGCCGAACTTGTGCGCCACTATCCGCAAGGCGACGCCTTTGCCCACGTAGTTGGCTACCTGGGTAGTATCACCGAGGATGAGATCAAGATCCTGGATCCTGTCAATTACAACGGTACCCACCAGATCGGCAAGATGGGTATGGAGAATTTCTACGAAAGCATCCTGCACGGGCAGGTTGGTTACGAAACCGTTGAAAAGAATTCCTTTGGCCGGATCATGAAAGTGCTCGAGCGTACCGACCCGGTGCCCGGTCAGGACATCGTCCTTAACCTTGACAGCGCGCTGCAGCAGGCCGCCATTGAGGCGCTTGGGGATTACCGTGGCTCGGTGGTTGCACTGGATCCGGAAAGCGGCGGTATCCTGGCCATGGTAAGCAAGCCGGCATTCGACCCGAATCTTTTTGTGCGGGGTATCAGCCGCAAGCAGTACGCTGAACTCAATGATCCTGTTCGCACGCCACTGTTCAACCGCTCGGTGGCCAAGTATGCGCCGGGTTCCACGGTGAAACCCTTCATCGGCCTTGCCGCGCTGAACGAAGGATTCCGCACAACCGAAGACACCGTATACGACCCGGGTTATTACACGCTGGACAAGCACCGTCATTACGACTGGACCTGGTGGTCGAACAAGTCGGGACACGGCACGGTCGATCTCCAGCGTGCCATTTACCAGTCGTGCAACGTCTATTTCTGGGACCTTGCCGCAGACATGGGCATCGACCGCATTCATGATTTCCTGTTCCGTTTCGGCTTTGGACGCAATGTCAGTTTCGACCTCCCGTCTGCCAGTACCGGCACGCTGCCGTCGCGGGAGTGGAAGCGGGCCGCCCTGGGTGAACCCTGGTATCCGGGTGAAACCCTGAACTCGTTCGTCGGCCAGGGTTATACCGAGGCCACGCCCCTGCAACTCGCCACAGCCGCCATGCTGATGTCCAACAAGGGCAAGTGGTATCGTCCGGCGGTGTTGAAGCAGATTGGCGTCGAAGGTACTCCCATCGACCAGCGTGGCTTTCTGCCGGATATCGAGATCAAGAACCCGGAGCACTGGGACTTCATCGCCCGGGCAATGGAAATGGTCGTCAACAGGGGCTACGGCACAGAATATCGCACCTACGGTACGGCCTTCCCTTACATCGCCGACGGCAATCCGGTGAAATACCGCATGGCTGGCAAATCCGGGACCGCCCAGGTGGTAGCCATTCCCGACGAATATGATCGTGCCGACGAGGTGCCTGAGAAATACCGTGAACATGCCTGGTTCATATCCTTCGCGCCCATCGATAACCCGAAAATTGCCCTGGCCGTATTCGTCGAACACGGGGAGGGCGGCAGTGCGGTGGCCGGACCGATTGCCCGGCAGATACTGGATGCCTACCTGCTGGAAGATGGCGAACTGAAACCGGAATACCGCTATCCCCAGATATCCGAGGAGCTGCACGAGGAAGGCGAGGCACACGATGAACCGGTGCCAGGGGATTTCGCCGATGTTCTGCCCGTCCGGCAAAATGAGCTGCCCCTTGCTGCCATCAACCAGTAATCACGCAGGTCACCAGGCCAAGGCGCTGAACAGGCGGTGAACATTTGAGCAGCCCTGATTTTGTAAGACACCTCGGATTCATCGGCCAGGGCCTGGGCCGGCGCAAGAGTGTCTGGGAATATTTCCACATCGACCTGCCCCTGCTGGTTTCGCTGGTCATCCTCCTTGGCTTCGGTCTGATGGTGCTGTACAGCGCCACTGACGGCAACCTAGTCCTGATGCGTCGCCAGTTTGCCTTCATCATAGTTGCGATCATTGCCATGGGCCTTGTCGCCCAGGTCGACATGCGCATCCTGAAGCGCTGGTCGGGCTGGATGTACCTGGGCGGACTGGCGCTGCTGGTAGCGGTAATTTTTTTCGGCAGTACCGGTGGTGGCGCGAAACGCTGGCTGGACCTGCCGCTGCTGCCGCGTTTCCAGCCTTCAGAGATCATGAAAGTCGCCCTGCCGATGACCATCGCGGCGTATTTTTCCCCGCGCGCACTGCCGCCCAGGTTCAAGCACGTGTTCTGGTCATTCATCCTGGTCATGCTGCCGGCCGCGCTTATCGCCGTCGAACCCGACCTGGGTACGGCCCTGCTGATCGCCGTGTCGGGCATTTTCGTCCTGCTGCTGGCCGGTATACGCTGGAAACTGGTGTTCTCCATCCTGGGCGCCGGCATCCTCTCGAGCCCGGCGCTGTGGATCTTCTACATGTCCGACTACCAGAAGCAGCGCATCAAGACACTCCTCAATCCGCAAAGCGACCCACTGGGCGCCGGCTGGAATATCATCCAGTCCCAGACTGCCATCGGCTCCGGCGGTGTTTACGGCAAGGGTTGGCTCAATGGCGTACAGTCACGGCTGGACTTCCTGCCGGAAGGGCAGACCGACTTTATCGTCGCCGTCCTCGCCGAGGAGTTCGGACTGGTGGGCATGCTGTTCCTGCTGGTCTTGTATGCCAGCATCATTGGCAGGGGAATGTATATCGCCGCCATGGCCCAGGACACTTTCAGCCGCCTGCTCGCCGGCAGCATCATCCTGACCTTTTTTGTCTACGTGTTCGTGAATATTGGCATGGTGAGCGGAATCCTGCCGGTGGTAGGCGTGCCGCTGCCCATGGTGAGCCTTGGCGGAACCTCCATCCTGACCCTGATGGTCGGTTTCGGGATTCTCATGTCCATCCACACGCACAATAAGACTTTGATCCCTTAATCAGGATTCCTCGGGTATAATGCGCATTCCTGATTTGTTTCTCGGAGTGGAATAAGACAAGTGACGCCTTGGTCGGCATTGACCAGAATCGTATTACTTCTCCTGGCTGCTAACCTGGCAGCCTGTGTAAGCCCAACCTCCCCCCAAAAAACGGGTTCCGGCCGCTACGAGATGGCCAATGACAGCCCGGAACTTGAACCAATCGACCTGTCTGCAATCAAACCAGTCATGCCCGTGCCGGTTACACGTTCACTTGCCGGCAACAAGAGTCCCTACGAGGTCAATGGTAAAACCTACCATGTCATGGCTTCCGAAGCGGGTTACCAGGAAACGGGGATGGCCTCGTGGTACGGCAGGAAATTTCACGGCCACCTGACGTCCAACGGTGAGATTTATGACATGTTCAGCCTGTCCGCTGCGCACAAGAGCCTGCCCATTCCGAGTTTTGCCGAGGTGACCAACCTGGACAACAACAAGTCGGTCATCGTCAGGGTAAATGATCGTGGACCATTTCACGATGGACGCATCATCGACCTGTCCTATGCGGCGGCGGCAACCCTGGGTTATGCAGACAAGGGTACGGCCCGGGTCAGGGTGAAGTCGCTGGTACCGGCGACTGTTACGCCGACCGACCGCCAGTCGCTGTTGCTGACCGAGAACAGCAGTGCACCACCGGTGCAGAATGAAGTGCAGGATGAAGTGCTGCAGGAACGCGAAAAAATCGAAAGGGATGCAGGCGAGGAGTTCCTGCAGGTGGGTGCATTCAGCAGCATCGAAAGTGCGCGGCAGTTGCTTGCCACAGTGAGTGGATTTACCTCGCTGCCGGTTTTTATCCGCAGTGATGAAGATGTAAACACCGGCAACCTGCTGCACAGAGTGCGCATGGGACCGGTAAATGAGACAATGGACCTGCAGGGCCTGATCGGCGCGATCATGGCGGCAGGCTTGGGCCGGCCCTTCAGGGTCAGGCAGTAAAAGAGACTAGGGGAGCCGCAGAAAGTCATGACCAGAATATTTCCAGGATTAGCCAGCATGAAAAATTTCACCGGCCGAATCGTTGCCAGCGCAATTTTTGTCCTGTCCGTAGCTGCTGCACAGGTACAGGCCCAGCAGACCATTATTCCGCGGCCGCCCCAGATCGGCGCCTCCAGCTACATCCTCATCGATGCCATGACCGGCGATATTCTTGTAGAGGAAAACGCCGACATCCCGCTGCCGCCTGCCAGTCTTACCAAGATCATGACGTCCTACGTTGCGGCACATGAACTGCAGCAGGGCACCATCAGCCTGAACGACATGGTGAATGTCAGCGTCAAGGCGTGGCAGATGGAAGGTTCGAAGATGTTCATCCAGGAAGGCACCCAGGTCAGGTTCGAGGATCTGTTGCGCGGCATGATCATCCAGTCCGGCAACGATGCCAGTGTCGCCATCGCCGAGCATATAGCAGGCAGTGAGGATGCCTTTGCCGACCTGATGAACCAGCATGCCGAACTGCTAGGCATGACCAACAGTCATTTCATGAATGCCTCAGGCCTGCCAGACATGTACCACACCATGTCAGCCCGCGACCTCGCGATACTGTCGAAGGCGCTAATTGAACAATATCCGGAACATTACGCCATGTATGCAGAGCGTGAATTCACCTATAACGAAATCCGCCAGCCCAATCGCAACAGCCTGTTGTTCCGCGACCGCAACGTCGATGGTATCAAGACAGGTCATACCGACGAGGCGGGCTACTGCCTCGTGGCCTCCGCCGTGCGCGACGATATGCGGCTGATCGCCGTAGTCATGGGCACCGACAGTACGGATGCCCGGGCCGTGGAATCACAGAAATTGCTGACCTACGGTTTCCGCTTCTACATGACCCACCAGCTCTTCACCAACAATGCCGTCCTTTCGACAGACCGGGTCTGGTCAGGCAAGGCCAATTCCGTTGACATTGGCATCGCCGACGAAGTCTACGTCACCATTCCGCGCGGCCAGGATGGTAGCCTTGAGACCGTGATGGAAATCGACGAGACCCTCAGGGCGCCGATCGCCGCTGGCCAGGTTCTGGGCAAGGTCACCGTCAAGCTCGGTGAAATGGTGTATTTCGACGGCCCGGTGGTTGCCATGGAAGCCGTGGAGCGCGGCAGTTTCATCAAGCGCATCATGGATTTCCTGCACCTGTTTTTCCTCAGCCTGTTCTCCTGATTCGGGACTGTGCATTGAATCAGCATGAACCAGGATGAAGCGCCACATATCGAATACCCCTGCCGTTATCCGATCAAGGTGATCGGTGAGGATGTGGATGACTACAGCAACGAGATCATCCGCATCATCAGGGTGCATGCCCCTGACCTGAAGGACGAGGACATCAGCTTCCGGCCCAGCCGCCATGGCAAGTACCTGGCGGTCAATGTGATCATCGTGGCGCATGGTGAAAAGCAGATCGAGGCTATTTTCAATGACCTGAAAGCCAGTGGCCGCACGGCCATGGTGCTCTAGGGAACTCCGGCCTGTGACAGGCTCTCCCCAAACGCTCGTTTTCAGGGATCTGGGGAGCCAGGATTACCCGGCAACCTGGGAATCCATGAAAACATTCACCGATACCCGCGATGCTTCCACGGCAGACGAATGCTGGTTGTTGCAGCATCCGCCGGTATACACGCTGGGTCAGGCGGGCAGGGTGGAACATGTCCTGGATGCGGGAGAGATTCCGCTGGTGAAATGCGACCGCGGCGGCCAGGTGACCTACCATGGCCCCGGCCAGCTTGTTGCCTACCTCCTGATGGATATCCGTCGTCGCGGTATCGGCATCCGCCAGCTGGTCGACATCATTGAACAGGCGCTTATCGAATTGCTCGGTGAGTACGCACTGGAGTCCCATACCCGCAAGGGAGCACCGGGCGTCTATGTTGGCGATGACAAGATCGCCGCCCTGGGCCTGCGTATCCGCAACGGCTGCTCCTACCATGGCCTGAGCCTCAATGTTGATATGGACCTCGAGCCGTTTTCACGCATCAATCCCTGTGGTTATCCGGGCCTGGGTGTCACCCAATTGAAGGACCTGCTTGACCATGCACCTGGTGACCTGATGGCCGACGCGCAAGCGCGTCTCCAGCATGCGCTGGCGTCCAGTCTGCTATAATCCACGGATTCCAACACAGGCACCTGCAACCATGTCAGAAACACAGAACACGAAACCCGTCGTCCGTGGTGAGAAGCTGCGCGGTGCCGACAAGGTGGCTCGTATTCCGGTCAAGGTCATTCCCACCGTGGAACTGCCGCGCAAGCCGGACTGGATCCGTGTCACCCTGGGCAATAATGAAAAGGTTGAACGCATTCGCGCCACCCTGCGCAAGCACAAGCTGAGTTCGGTCTGCGAGGAAGCTTCCTGCCCCAACCTGGGTGAATGTTTCAGCGGCGGCACGGCGACTTTCATGATCATGGGAGACATCTGCACGCGGCGATGTCCGTTCTGCGATGTTGCTCACGGCCGGCCCAACGCCCTGATGGAAAACGAACCCCTGGAACTGGCGGAAGCCATTGCCGAGATGGGGCTGAGGTACGTGGTGGTCACTTCGGTGGACCGGGATGATCTGCGCGACGGCGGCGCCGATCATTTCGCCCGCTGCATTGCGGAAACCCGTCGGTTGAATCCCGGCATCAAGGTGGAAATCCTGGTGCCTGACTTTCGGGGGCGGGGCGATATCGCCATCGACATCCTCAACCGGACCCGACCGGACGTATTCAACCATAACCTGGAAACCGTGCCGCGACTTTACCGGAAAGCCCGTCCGGGTTCCGATTACCAGTGGTCGCTGGACCTGCTGAAGAAATACAAGGCCATGGCGCCTGAAGTGCTGTCCAAGTCAGGCATCATGGTCGGACTTGGGGAAACCAGAGAGGAAGTGATCCAGGTCATGGAAGACATGTATGCCCACAATATCGATATGGTGACCATCGGCCAGTACCTGCAGCCGTCACGCGACCATTTGCCGGTGGAGCGTTTCGTGCATCCGGATGAATTCGACGAGTACGCCCGCATCGGTGCGCAGATGGGTTTCCATCATGTTGCCAGCGGACCTCTCGTGCGCTCTTCCTACCACGCCGACCAGCAATCTAAGTTATAGGTACTTTAAACAGGGAATGTTTTTTAGCGCGCCAGGCGTCGTCAAAAGCACTTGGCCTGATGCTCATATATTCTCGTATAAACTCCGCTCAGTCCGCGCACTTTTTCCTTGCCTGACACACTAAAAATCCATTCCGGTGTTGGAGTATAAAAAACAGGATTTCAGGCGGGCAGGAAATTGACGGTTGGGTCCGCCAGTTTCAGCACGATACCCGTCAGTTCATCCCAGGGCCTGCGCTTGAGCAGGCCTTTCACCGACTGGTCCACCAGGCGTGCGTCCAGCAGCAGTTGTTCCAGGCTTTCCCCGGAGTGTTTGCGCAGCGCAGTGCCGACAATGGCCGTGCGGTTCTGCCAAATGCGTTCCGCCTGCATGACCCCGTTGATATTCTGGCCCTGGCGAATCCTGGCCTGCATGCGCAGGAGTGTGCGGATCTCCCGTGTCAGGAAAAACAGGATCTTCAGGGGGTCGTCGCCTTCCGCACGCAGGTGGTTGAGGATATTGAGCGCCTTGCCCGAATGACCCGCCAGGCTGGCATCGGTCAGGGCAAACACGCTGAAACGCGATGAATCTGCCACGGCGCGGGCGACGATTTCCCGGGTCAGGTGCTTGTCACCTGCCAGGACGGCGAGCTTGTCGATTTCCTGTGCGGCCGCCAAAAGGTTGCCCTCGACACGATGGGCAATAATGTCGATGCAGTCCTGGTCCGCTGTCAAACCTGCCTGTTTCATGCGATTGGCAATCCAGCCCGGCAGCTGCTGGGCATTGACCGGCCATACCTGGACCACCAGGCCCCTGGATTCGATGGCCTTGAACCACTTGGTCGACAGGGTCGCTTTCTCGACTTTACCGCTCGTAATCAGCAGCAGATTGTCTTCGCCGGGGTCATCCACGTAGGCCTGCAAGGCCGCTTTTGCCTCGTTGTCGAGCTTGGGAGAATGCAGTCGAAGGTCGATGAGCTTCCTGTCGGCAAACAGAGACAGGCTGCTGGCAGCTGCAACCAGCACGCTCCAGTTGAACTGGGCGTTCGCATCATGGACCTCGCGTTCGGTGAAGCCCTGTTCCCTGGCGAATCGGCGCACGCTGTCGCATGCTTCCTGGACCAGCAGCGTTTCGTCACCGCAAATCCAGACGACTGCTGGCAACTGTTGCTGCTGTTTTGAGAATTGGGAAAGAAGTTGTTCGGGCTTGACTAGTGGCATCCGGTTATTTTAGCGAAGCGGTGGCCGGCCGTCAGGCGCTTTCTTCGACCTTGGGCGCTTGTGCTTCTGCAAGGTTCTCTGCGGTGTCCTGGATAATGGTGATATTGGTTTTGTCCGTCACAGCGGATTCCTGCACCTGGTTGTCCGGGTTGCGTTGCAGCGACTCCCTCACCACTGCCAGCCGTCGTGCGGCTTTCCACAAGTGCCGGCAAGCCCGCTTCACCTGATTGGCGTACTGCAGCAGGTCATCCATGTCCGCCATGTCCAGGTTGCCGAAGGACGTACTCATCAGGATGACCTGTTTTAGCGTGTCGTAAGTGGTTTCCACCTGCTTGTAATTGTCCGGGTTATTAATGGCTTCCGGTGTGTTGTCCGGTGTCATGGCATCCAGGTGCTTGTCGGCTGCCGTGATGAAGGCGTCGAGCTGGGGAAAGAAATCACGCCCAGCAAACTTGGCGGGGAATTCCCGCAGGGTGACGATATCCTCGGCGATTTCAACGGTCAGCATGTATTCCTGCGTGGAATGCATCAGCGAGAGCATGGCTTCGGAGATGAACGGGGTCAGTTCGGTCTTGTTCAGGTTGGCAGCAAAACTGCCCACTTCCCGGGCCAGTTTGCGTATGACCGTGAAACGGGCAGCGTCGGCCCTGGTGCCGGCGCGCAGGCATTTCTGCACCAGGTGGATGGTCATGGTGGCGATGCGGCTGAGTTCCAGGGCAAGCGCGTCAACGGCGATATAGGGCAGGGCCAGTACGTTCTTGTCCAGGTATTGCGGTTTGGATTCGGTTTCTTCCTCCGACTGGAAAAAACGGTAAAGCATGTCGACCATGGTGCGCGAAAGTGGCCACATCAGCAGTACGCCCAGAATATTGAAGCTGGAATGGAACAGGGCAAGCGAGATGGCGGGAGAGGAGCCCAGGCCGAACTTGCTCTGGACTGAGGCACTCAAGGCCAGCATGGGTCCGAGGATAAGGATTGCCACTACGGCGGTAATCACATTGAAAAAGACATGGCCGAGGGCCACCCGCTTCGCCGTGGATGTGGCGCCGAACACCGTAATGATCGCGGTCGTGGTCGTGCCGAGGTTGGCGCCGATGACCAGGGCCGCTGCGGCGTTGAAGGGAACCATGCCGCTTTCGGCGGCGCTTAGTGCCACCACCATCGCGGCGCTTGAGGACTGCATCAGCGTCGTGAGCAGGAAACCGATGCCGACGAAGCTGACCACGGCCAGCAGGGAAATACTTTCAACCGCCGGCAGGCTGAAATCGCTGCCGACGGTATCGAATGCCGATTTGAGTGTATCGATACCCATAAAGAGCAGGCCAAAACCCACCAGGGCCAGGCCCAGGGAGGCGCGCCGGGTCTGTGCACCAGTCAGCTTCATGATGGCACCGATGCCGACGAGCGGAAGCGCCAGCACATCGATATTGAACTTGAACCCGATCAGGGCCACGATCCAGGCCGTCATGGTGGTACCGACGTTACTGCCGAAGATGACCCAGAGGGCACGTTCCAGGCTGAGCATGCCGGCGTTTGCGAAACCGATGGTGGCAACCGTCACGGCACTGGATGACTGAACAATGCCGGTGATCAGGAAACCGGAAAACAGCCCGCGGGTGCGGCTGTTGGTCCACAGGGCAAGAATATCCCTGAGTGTGTTGCCCGCGGCCAGTTTCAGGCCGTCCGTCATCAGCGACATGCCAATGAGCAACAGGCCGAGGCCGCCTATCAGAATACTCACGAATGCAAACATAGGGGGCTATGATAATGGAATTAAGCAGATTTTAATTAACTTGTATCAAGACATTTACTGGTCCATACACTACTGGCTGATGGTGATGCATGGTTCATCGAACGAGGTCGTTATCATTCAATAGGCGCCGAGCAGGTTGTTCAGCTTCAGGAACAACGAACGGGCCCCTTGGCTGCTGTCGCCGCAGCCTTCATTGATTTCGATCACCAGGCCGTTATTGTTGTCTACTTCCAAGATGTCCGTCCTTCTCAGGATCAGGCCATCCTCGGTAGCATAAACGGTGTAGCGAAGCAGGGGGTCGATAGCATAGTAAACGGATGAGCCGTAGGAAGTATCGATCAGCCAGCCATCCGTCGATTCCCGGGTATTCTCGGCAAAAAAGTCGAACAGCATGTCCGGTGCCAGATCGTGTGCAAGTCCCGGCTGCGTGTTTTGCACCTGGACGTCCCGAAAGCGTCCGCTCAACCTGTCCAGGCGGTAACGCGGCCTGAAGCCCAGCAGCACAGCAGGTCCTTTCCACTTCACGAAGCCCGCATCGATCTGGAACTGGTCGCCGCGCAGGGGGTATTCCTCGCGCGTACAGAAATCACCACGGCTCAGCCAAGCGATCCAGGCATTGTCTCTGGCACGGGTGAATTCGAGGCGGGCAATGGGAAATTCCTGATTGAAGACGTCGTAGATATAAAAGGGGGATATCACCAGCAGACTGCCAACGGTCACGATGGCCAGTACCAGCCCGAATCCGGTGAACCTGATAAGTCTGCGCAGCAAAGGGGTCTCCCGGATAGTGAACTGACCGCCATTGTACCGTTCCGCGCAGGGAAATGGGGCGTGGTATCAGATGCCCCGGTAGAGGCTGACCAGTTTGTCCAGCGTGACGATCTCGAAAGCGGAGTTGCTGGTCACATAGTCCAGGATCTGTGTGCCGACTTCCAGGCGGCCGGCATCGATTCCCATGACATGGGGATGCCAGATGAACAGCATGTATTTGCCGGTCTCGATACAGCCATCCAGGGCCTTGCGCCAGTCACGGCCGACTTCCTCGTTGGCCTTTTTCTGCCACAGCCAGTGACTGGCATCGACACCGACCCATTCATAGGGTGCCGACCACAGTGTCCGGCTCAGCCTGTCCACGGCGCCGCCGTCCTGGCCTGAAGGGCAAAGGCTGGAATCGATGGTGTAACCGAGCGCGGTAAGAATCTCGCTGGTGAAGCGGGTCCGCTTGCCACCTGGTGCACGAAAGGCATGGGGCCGGGCACCGGCTCGGGTGATGGCCTCTGTGGCGCGGGTTGCGATATCCATGGCGCGGTCGTAATCCAGGGAAGACCACAATTCGTGTTGCCAGCCGTGCATACCCAGACTGTGGCCATCGGCCAGGTTCTTCTCTATATAATCCGGGTAGGCTTGCGCTGCCCAGCCCTCGACGAAATGGGTAATGGAAATGCCAAAGCGGCGGTACAGCTGCAGCATGGCGGGAAAGCCTTTTTCCAGGGCAGGGCGTTCACCCGGCTTGCGCGGCTCACGGATGACACCCCTGCCGAGATCGGCGGCGTCACCGAGGTTGTCCATGGTGAAACAAACGTGGGCAGTCATTAATCTGGCTTTGCGGGACTGTGGCGTGTGTTCTGGAAAAGGCGCGAAGGATACTTGAGCCTTCCTTGAAAATCCATCAGTTTACCCCTTCCAAATCGCTGTGATAGCATCATTCGGTAAGTATCAGAGGCATGATGCCACACCGAAGAGTCGTCAACGGGCCAGCAAATGGCCTGCAACAGGTGCAGGATAACATGTATTCTGCCGGTCACAGGTAAAGGGGAAAACGATGTCGCTTCTGAAAAAAGGCATATTCATTCTCATGCTGGGGCTGGGCATTCCTGCTTCAGCTCATCACAACACCCAGGCAGAATACGGACCCTTCGGCTCCGATTTCATGGTCGTTGATGGCGTCGTTACAGACATCCGCTGGGCCAATCCGCATGTCCAGATCGAAATCGAGGTTACCGGGGGCGACCTGCCGGCCAGCGAGACGGGTAAAACCTGGATCATCAACAGCCATCCGATCAATGTCATGATTGCCTACGGCTTCAGTAAAGAGGAGTTTACCGTGGGCGATCGGTTGCATCTGCTGACCTGGCGTCACGTGCGCGGCATAAACCACCTGTGGCCTCGTGCCATCCAGGTGAATGATGGCCCGCTCAAGTCCAATCTGCGCTACACCGACATGATAGATATCGCCGACGGTACCTTCGATGCACTGGGCATCACCCCGGCTGCCAATCTTAACGGCTCCTCTCCGCAACGTTCCGGTGCCGCGACGGTCAGGAAGCTCAAGTCCCTGGGATACCTGGATGCCGATGGCAACATGATCTGGCCGCTGCCCGGCCGGTAAATCAAGCCCCGCATCACCTGTCGGCCAAAACAGAAAAACAAGAGGGCAGCGTGTTATGAACAGTGTCATTAAAAATGCTATGACGCCCGGAAAAGCAAGCCGGGCATCTCTACTTCCGCTTATTCTTCTCACCTGCATGGGCGCCCAGGCCGCCACCTTCACTGGCACTGTTGTTGATATCAACGGCAACCCGGTCGTTGGCGCCATGGTGACACTTGAACCGTCATGGCCCGGACCGACCTATGTCACTGCCTTCAGCGACCCTGACGGCCGGTTCAGCCTGCCTGACCAGGTCAATTACCGCCGTGGCAGCGAGTTCCAGGTGGCCATTCGCGCACTCGGCTATGAACTGGTGGATTCCAGCATGGAAGAAGCGGGCGACGGTGTCTCCCTGACGGTCATCGCCCGGGCCACGGACAACCAGGTAGCTTCTGCTCCGGCTTCGGCCTGGCTGCAGAACAAGGCCAACCATGACACCACATCAACATTCGTGCTCGACTGCGTGGGTTGCCATCAGGTGCCTTCCCCGGAGTTTCGTCATTACGCCGCGGCTATTGCCGACATACCCGGAACGGACCGCGATGCCATCAGGCATGCCAGCTATGATGCCCTGGTCAAGTACATGAATTTTCTGTCCGCAGAGGAATTTGGCCGCGGCCCCGAAGCCGGACCGCCGGATGCCAGCCGGGTTTACGAGGTGGGTGATGGTCCCCGGGTCATCGATTATCTCAGCGCCAATTTCACTGACCGCATGGATAGTGTCAGCGGTTATGACTGGGGTGCACCGCTGGCAGTCACGCCGCAGACGGCGATCATGGAATACGAAGTGCCGCGGCCCAACGCTATACGCGAGGTCCTGCTGCTGGGCGAGCCGAAACAGTTGTGGGCAGCGGATGTGGCGTCGAATGCCATCGTGAAGATCGATCCCGAATCTGGCTATACTTCATCGCTGGAGGTGCCCTCCGATACCCCGGTCGGCCCTCACTCACTGCACCGCGGGCCTGACGGTTCCCTGTGGGTGGCGCCGTTCATCACCAGTGTCGTCGGCCATCTCGATGTCAATGATGGAACCTGGGACACCTGGCGTATGCAGACCGTCAACGGCACGCCCACCGGCATCCATGATCTCAGTTTTGGCGCCGACCATACCCTTTTGACTGACAACGACGGCCTGGTCTGGTTTTCCGACATCGTTAACAACGCCGTGGGCTATCTGGATCCTGACACAGGCGCCATCGACCACTATATGGCGCCGCCAGTGCTGGACAGGGCGACTACGGGGACGGCCCTGTACGGGCTGGTCATGACTTCTGACCGCGAGGAAATCTGGTTCAGCCAGCTCAATATAGGCAGCATCGGCAGCTTCAACGTGGTGACGCGGGAATTCGGGCTGTCATTCCAGCTGCCCCTGAATAGCGGTCCGCGCAGGCTCAGCATCAGTGATGATGACATCCTGTACGTGCCCCTTTACGGCACCGGGCAACTGGTCGAATACGATACAAAAACCAATACGCAAATCGGTATTTATGATATGCCGGACATGGCCAGTGCACCCTACGCGGTAACCTGGGACCCGGTGCGCAAGGTTGTCTGGATCCCGACGTCCAACACCGATGTCATTTACAGGTTTGACCCGGCAGACAAGTCCTTCAGCGTGCTGCCCATGCCGCGTACCGGCGCTTTCCTGCGCATGGTGGATATTGATCCAGATACGGGCAACCTGGTCACGTCCTATGCCAACATCGTCGGGCACGTTCACGGGCCACGCATGGCACTGATCATTGACCCGGGCGACGGCGCCTACCGCTAATTCCGAAAACCGATAACAACAACAGAATACTTGCCATGAAATTCCTCATCCGCACCCTGCACATCGCCATTTTCGCCAGCCTGCTGCTGGCAACCGTGCTGGCTCCTTCGCCGCTATTTGCCCAGGAGGCTTCCGAGGGGGCGAGTCTGGTCATGGAGCATCGCTGTTATGCCTGTCATGACATGGACAAGGCGCTGATAGGTCCTCCCTACCTGGCAATCGCAGCCCGTCATGCCGGCCATAAAGATGTGATGGAAAAGGTGCTGGCCACCAAGATCATTCTCGGTGGCGGCGGCAACTGGGGCATGGTGCCCATGGTGCCCAACGAACACGTGCCGGAGCAGGATGCCCTGGTCATCGCTCGCTGGATCCTCGGGCTTCCTCCTTCGCGTTAGCCATTCACGGCAGGCAAAAACAACTCCGGCAGCTTGCGCTGCCGGAGTTGTTATCTTTTCTGTCGGTTAGACAGGGTAGGTCGAGTAGGTCTGGTAGAAAGTGCCGCGCAAGGCGGCATGGGTCATGCGGCGGACATAAGTGCCATGCGCACGACAATGGCGGTGCCGATGAACAGGGCCGGGATGGCGATGGCGTAAATGATTGCCCAGTAGCCTATGGACTGGCCCATTGTACGTTGCGTGTTGTTATCGTCGGACATGGTTCCCCCTTATCTAAAGACGTTTCTGAAGTCATTGGTAGTGATAAATTCCTGCCTACGATAATCGGCCCGGGGCGCTACGTCCAGTGTCCTGTTTGATCTATATCCAGAAAGACGCGAATAGATGCGTATCGACTCAGCCCGTCACCCGCAAGTTCTTCAGGATCTGGTGGACCCGCTCCAGCAATTGCTGGGGGGTGAAGGGTTTCGCCAGTAACTCGTGCATGCCCTAGCGGACCCCATAGCGCGCGAGTTCGTAACCGGGATAGCCCGAAATGAAGAGAACGGGTATATCCTGGTAACGTTCACTGAAAATTTCCGCCAGTTCGCCGCCGTTCATGCCTTCCATCACCACGTCGGTAATCAGCAGGTGCACCGGTTCAGACAAGTCCGCCATGGCCGCGTGTGCCTCCTTGCCCGAGGTAGCGGTATGGACCTGATAGCCGGATTTGCGCAAAACAGACGTAACGTAATCCAGTACTTCCACCTGGTCCTCGACGACCAGGATGGTGCCTGAGTCGACGAGACCCGGCGATGCCGGGCTTTCTTCCGCCTCCTGGCGCATTTCCGCTTCCCTGGTTTGGGGTAGCAAAACCAGGAATTCCGAGCCTTCACCTTCAGTACTGGTGACACTGATCATGCCC
>JALRBG010000172.1 GCA_023257855.1 Pseudomonadales bacterium
GTAGTAAAAAACCGCTTTTAGAAGCGGTTTTTTATTATGTATGTTATGCAGTTTTATGATGTTTTGATATTTCAAAACAATAGCGTTAAATAATCAAAGTTCTGACTTTGTGCGTCTTAAAGCGGACTGCCATTGTTGTAAGTGAAACTCACGTTGATCTGGACTCATTTTCGGTTCAAAGGCACGCTCAAGCTGCCAAGACTGTGCAATTTCGTCCAAACTTGAGAATACGCCACACCTTAAGCCGGCCATGGCTGCCGCGCCCCATGCGGTCGACTCCTGCATCTTAGGGCGTAGTACAGGCACATTTAAAATATCGGCTTGAAATTGCATAAGCATCCTGACCAAGCTCGACGTCCTTGACGGACTGGAGACTGTAAAAGTCTGCGTGGGCTACAAGGGCATCAGCGAGGACTCCATGTCCTGCCTGACCAATTTCGATATCTATGACACGCTGGAACCTGTCTACGAGGAACTGCCGGGCTGGAGCGAATCCACCTACGGTGCCAAATCCCTGGATGACCTGCCCGAAAACGCGCGCAACTACATCCGGTTCATCGAGGAAAAAATCGAGGCACCCGTCGACATGATCTCCACCGGCCCGGACCGTGAAGAGACGATCATGCTGAGGCACCCGTTTGGCTGAGAGGAAGGAGGAAAGGATGATTACCTGAAATTTCAGGCCAGGCAGCTCTTTAGCAACTGAAGGAAAATAATAACTTTCAACGGCCAGATTTACCCGGACTGCCTTTCCACTTTCCTCTTCATACTGGAAAACCAACGTATCATTTTCTCTGATTGTTCATGGCCCAAGCCAACTCCCTGAAATCAATTTTTTACGCCCTTGCGGCGAACATGTCGATTGCCGTTGCCAAGCTGGCTGCCGCCCTGGTCACCAATTCCGGTTCCATGATGGCGGAGTCGATCCACTCATTGGCCGACTGCGGTAACCAGGCCCTGCTGCTCCTGGGACTCAAAAAAGCCAAGCGTCCACCGGACATGAAGCACCCGCTTGGTTATGGCAAGGCCATTTACTTCTGGTCATTCATCGTAGCCATCATGCTGTTCAGCATGGGCGGCCTCTTCTCCATCTATGAAGGCACACACAAGCTGCAGGACACCGAGGGTCTTTCCTCGCCGCTGATCGCCGTCGGTGTGCTGGTATTCGCTATCGTGGCAGAGGCACTTTCCCTCGCCGGCTGCATCCGGGAAGTGAACAAGGTCAGGAGTGGTCGCTCGTTTTACCAGTGGTTCCGCGAGACCCGGCAAAGCGAGTTGATGGTGATATTCGGCGAGGATATCGCCGCCCTCTGCGGCCTAGTGTTCGCCCTGCTGGCTATAGGTCTTACCATGATCACCGGCAACCCGGTCTATGACGCTATAGGCAGCATCGGTATCGGCGTATTGCTGCTGATCATTGCCTGGATGGTCGGCGTCGAAGTGAAGGACCTGATCATCGGCCAGGGCGTCGAACCGAAACGTTACGAGGAAATGCGCGCTTACCTGAACGGGCAGGATTCAATTGCTGAAGTGTTCCGGGTCCTCACACTGCAGCTTGGCAATGACGTCATGGTTGCCATCAAGGTGCGCATGCAACCACAACCTTCAGATGTCGCCCTGATCGAGGCCATCAACGCTGCCGAGGAAAAGTTCCGCGCGAAGTTTCCGGAAGTGGTGTGGTGTTTCTTCGAGCCGGATTTGCACGACTGACGATGTAATTCGTAGGTCGGCATAGGGCGAAGCCCGTTTGCCGACTACCATCAGTTTGCCGACTACCATCAAAAATTCATGTCGGCAAACGGTCCTGCGGACCCATGCCGACCTACAA
>JALRBG010000138.1 GCA_023257855.1 Pseudomonadales bacterium
ATTCGCTCTCGCCCTGCAGGCTCGCCACCACGCCGCGCGTTTCCATCGGCGACTGGGCGATGCGCTGATGGCGGATCGACTGGCTGACCAGATGCGGCGCGCCCGCCAGCCGGGCTTCCAGCGTGGCATCGGCCATCCCCGGATCGGTCATGATGGTGGCCGGGTTCGAGTTCACCAGGATGATGCGGTAACCTTCCTCGCGCAGTGCCTGGCAGGCCTGGGCTCCGGAATAGTCGAATTCACAGGCCTGGCCGATGACGATGGGGCCGGCGCCGATAATCAGGATACTTTCGATGTCAGTTCTTTTTGGCATGGTCTGTCAGCAGTCTTTAAGCGTGAATATTCCAGTTTGAATTAACCGGCATGTGCCTGGATGAGCTCGATAAAGTGATCGAATACCGGGGCGATATCATGCGGACCCGGGCTGGCTTCAGGGTGTCCCTGGAAACCGAAGGCCGGTTTGTTGGTCAGGTGAATGCCCTGCAGCGAGCCGTCAAACAGCGATTTGTACGTGGCCTTCACATTGTCAGGCAGTGATTGTTCGTCCACCGCGAAGCCGTGATTCTGGCTGGTTATGAACACCCGTCCGGAATCGAGCTCCTGCACGGGATGGTTGGCGCCATGATGTCCCAGTTTCATCTTCACGGTGTTGGCGCCGCTGGCCAGGGCAAGCAACTGGTGCCCGAGACAAATGCCGAAAACCGGGATGCCGGTGTCGAGGATCTCGCGGATAGCCTCAATGGCATAGTCACAGGGCTCCGGGTCACCGGGACCATTGGAAAGGAAGATGCCGTCCGGGTTCATCGCCAGCACTTCGCTGGCTGGTGTCTGTGCAGGCACGACGGTGACCTGGCATGAGCGGTCAGTGAGCATGCGCAGGATGTTGCGCTTGACCCCGAAATCGTAGGCCACCACGTTGAACTGGCCCGGTTTCTTCGGCTTGGTGTGGCCCTTGCCCAGGCGCCAGCTGCCTTCCTCCCACTTGTAGGAGGATGCCGTGGAAACTTCTTTCGCGAGATCCATGCCGACGAGGCCAGGGAAAGCCCTGGCAGCTTCCAGGGCTGCCTCCCGGCCCTTGACGGGGTCGGATTCCAGGATGCCGCCGGCGATGAGGCAGCCGTTCTGGGGGCCCTTGTCGCGCAGGATGCGGGTCAGGCGGCGCGTATCGATGTCGCAGATGGCGACGACATTGTGCTGTTTCAGGAAATCGGGAAGGGTCTGTTCACTGCGGAAGTTACTTTCAAGCATCGGCAGGTCCCGGATCACCATGCCGGAGGCCCAGACCTTTCCGGACTCGTTGTCCTCGCTGGTAGTCCCGGTATTGCCGATATGGGGGTAGGTAAAGGTAATGATCTGCTGGGCGTAGGAAGGATCCGTCAGGATCTCCTGGTAGCCGGTCATGGCCGTATTAAATACGACCTCCCCGGTAGCCTGGCCTTCCGCACCAATGGAGAACCCTTCGAATATTGACCCGTCTTCGAGGGCCAGGATGGCGGGTTTATGTTGCATAGTGTCCTCTGCTTTCAGTTACTTACACGTGACCCGGGATGCCAAAATTCGGCTCGTAAGAAGCTTCAACCGGGGCAGCCGGCTGAAGCAAAAAGTCACGAGAGATTTAAAGACGCCTGAAAAACTGAGAGGCAGTGAACAGTCAAAAAAAAGCGGAATAGGGTTTTCCTATTCCGCTTTTTTCAAATTTTTTCTGGTCCGGTGGCTAGGACCTGTGCCTGTTTCAGTGTCTTCATACTGAAAACTTATTTTATGAAAACTTACCCGGGCTTGTCTATGCCGAATCGCTGAAAAGACCCATATTCACAAAATTTTCTTAAAGGCCGAGCACATCCTGCATGTCATACAGGCCCTTTTCCTTTCCCTGCAGCCACACGGCGGCTTTCACGGAACCGGTGGCATAGGTCATACGGCTGCTGGACTTGTGGGTAATCTCGATGCGCTCGCCTTCCCCGGCAAACATCACGGTGTGGTCGCCGACAATGTCACCGGCGCGGATCGACTCAAAACCGATGGTCTTCTGGTCACGCTCCCCGATATTGCCTTCCCTGCCGTAAACCGCCACCTCATCGAGATCACGGCCAAGGGCGTCGGCCACCACTTCCCCCATCCTGAGGGCGGTGCCGGAAGGGGCGTCTTTCTTGTGGCGGTGGTGTGCCTCGATGATCTCGACATCGCTGTCATCGCCGATGACCTTGGCGGCCTCCTCGACCAGTTTCAGGCACAGGTTCACGCCCACGCTCATGTTGGGTGCGAATACGATGGGAATGTCCCTGGCCGCCCCGGCGATCACCTTTTTCTGCTGCTCGGAAAAACCGGTGGTGCCGATCACCATTTTCTTTTTCGCCGGAACGCAGAATTCGATGTGCTGTATGGTGGACGCCGGACTGGTGAAATCGATGAGCACATCAAAATCATCAAGCACTTCGGCAAGATTATCCACGGCGTACACGCCGAGTGCAGGCAGTCCGCACAAGCCACCGACTTCCTCGCCGAGGCTGGGGCTGTTGTGCCTGACAGAAGCTGCGCCAAGGTTTACACCCCTGGTTTTGGTGATGGCTTCGACAATAATTTTACCCATGCGACCGGCTATACCGGCGACGGCAACACGCAACATATTCTCTACCTTAAATTACGAAAAGCGTCCTGGTCAGGACTTTAATGCATCAACAAACTTTTTCACACCATCAAAAAAGCTCGTCTTTTTAGGTGACTGTTTGTTGCCCTGACTTTCCTGTATTTCCTGGAATTCTGCAAGCAATTCTTTCTGGCGTTTGGTCAGGTTTACCGGGGTTTCCACGACCACGCGACAGAGCAGGTCGCCGGCCGGACCACCACGCACCGGGGTGACCCCCTTGTTGCGCAGTCTGAACAATTTGCCGGTCTGGGTTTCGGACGGAATTTTCAGCTTCACGCGGCCTTCCAGCGTCGGCACTTCCAGTTCACCGCCCAGCGCAGCATCGATGAAGCTGATGGGAATTTCACAGTGCAGGTGACTGCCTTCGCGTACGAATATGGGATGCTCCTTGACCGCAATCTGCACGTAGAGGTCACCGGGAGGCCCGCCGTGGATACCGGCCTCACCTTCGCCGGTCAGGCGAATGCGATCACCATCATCGACACCCACAGGCACCTTCACTGACAGGGTCTTGGTTTCCTCGACATTGCCGCGGCCATGACAGATATGACAGGGATCCTTGATGGTCTTGCCTGCCCCCTGGCAGCGCGGACAGGTCTGCTGCACGGAGAATGGTCCCTGGCGCATGCGCACGTGGCCCATGCCGCTGCAGGTCGCGCAGTTTTCCGGCGTCGTGCCTTTCTTGGCACCAGTGCCGTTGCAGGTGGTGCAGACCGTGGTGGTGGGAATGCGAATCTTGACCTCGGTACCGCGTACCGCGTCCTCGAGGGACAGACCCAGGGTGTAGCTCAGGTCTGCGCCGCGCTGGACATGGCTGCGTGAACGTCCACCGCCAAAGATGTCGCCGAAAATATCGCCAAAGATGTCACTGAAGCCCTGTGCGCCGGCACCTGCGCCGCCACCCATGCCGCCAACGCCGGCATGGCCGAACTGGTCATAGGCGCTGCGCTTGTCCGGATCGCTCAGTACTTCATAGGCTTCATTGGCTTCCTTGAAGCGCGTCTCCGCTTCCTCGTTACCGGGATTACGGTCCGGGTGATTTTTCATGGCAATGCGCCGGTAGGCCTTCTTGATGTCGGCTGTCTCGGCACCGCGTTCTACACCCAGTACTTCGTAGTAATCTCTTTTATCCATAGGATTTCCGGAAACACAAAGACTAACGGGGGCAGAATGCCCGCGTTAGTCTTTTAAACAACACTGCCTGAAGGGTGAAAGAAGGATTATTTTTCGTCTTCTTTGACTTCTTCAAATTCGGCATCGACCGCTTCATCGTCCGACCCGGATGCGGCACCGGCTTCGGCGCCACTTTCGGCTCCCTGCTGGGCAGCCGCCGCTTCGGCATACATGCGCTGGGCAAGACCGGTGGAGGCTTCGGTCAGATCCTTGGTCCTGGCTTCGATTTCCGCCAGGTCGTCTCCCTTGAGGGCTTCTTCAAGGGCGGTGATCGCAGCCTCGATCTTTTCCTTTTCGCCCGCTTCCACCTTGTCAGCCGCTTCCTTGAGCGTCTTCTTGGTGGCATGCACCAGGCCGTCCGCCTGGTTGCGGGCAGTGATCAGCTCCTCGAACTTCTTGTCTTCGGCAGCATGGGACTCGGCGTCCTTGACCATCTTGTCGATCTCTTCATCGGACAGGCCGCTGGATGCCTTGATCACTATTGACTGCTGCTTGCCGGTTGCCACGTCCTTCGCGGACACGTTGAGGATACCGTCGGCATTCAGGTCGAAGCTGACTTCAATCTGCGGCATGCCGCGCGGCGCCGGCGGGATGTCGCTGAGATCGAAGCGACCCAGGGACTTGTTCTGGGCGGCCTGCTTGCGTTCACCCTGCACCACGTGAATGGTGACGGCAGTCTGGTTGTCCTCTGCCGTTGAGAAGGTCTGCTTCTTGTTGCAGGGAATGGTGGTGTTCTTTTCGATCAGCACGCTGGCCACGCCGCCAAGGGTTTCGATACCGAGTGACAACGGGGTAACGTCCAGCAGCAGCACGTCGGTGACGTCACCGGCCAGAACGGCGGCCTGGATGGATGCACCCATGGCAACGGCTTCGTCCGGGTTCACGTCCTTGCGCG
>JALRBG010000187.1 GCA_023257855.1 Pseudomonadales bacterium
AGGTTGCAGCCATGGTGCCGGGATCCACTTCCGCCAGCAGGTTGAGCGCTTCCTGTGCCCGCTCCTGAGCAAGCAGAACGCGGGCCAGCCTGACACGCGCAATCAGGAACACTTCCTGTTCGGCACTTTTCATGAAACCCAGTTCCTGGTTGTCCAGGACCCACTGCAGTTCGACCTGCGCCTGGGAATAGTTTTCCTGTCCCACATAGACGCTGGCGAGCAGCAAGGCGCCAAAGCGGGCGTAGATGCTGTCCGGAAAATCATTGCGCAGCAAATCGTAACTGCTTTCCATGGCCGCGAGCGTTTCATCGTCCAAACCGGAATCCTGTACAGGCGCCAGCTGCTGGATGATGCCGTCATATACCTCGGAGGCAGCCTCGGCGGTTGCCTGGCGCGAATCCTGCCACCATCTTGTGCCGAAAAAGACGACAAGAACTATGGCAATGCCGGTAATCAGCGACGAGCCGTTTTCCTTCCACCAGTTTTTCAGGGCTTCTAACTGTTCTTCATCACTTGCGTAACTTGCCAATGGATATCTCCCAAAGTTCAAAAATTGATATTAGCCAAAATATTCTGACAACCAGCCGCACAAGGAAGCCGGTGACAGGCTGGTCGTTTCGCCGTCATCATCGAGAATTCGCAGCTTGATTTCCGCCAGCTCCCCGTCGCCCTCGAGTATCACCGCAACGCGGGCGCCGCTGGCAAAGGCCTTTTTGAGCTGGCTATTATATTTACCGCCACCGCAGTGGGTCAAAACCCTTAATCCGGGCAGCTGGCTGCGGATTTCCTGCCCCAGCATGAGGGCCTGCCGGCGCACACCCTCGCCAATGACGGCAATGTACACATCAACCGTCCTGCCGGTATCAGCAGGCAGCCTGCCCAGTTCCTCCAGCAGGAGGATCATTCGCTCCATGCCCAGGGCAAAGCCCACCCCGGGGGTATCCGTACCACCGAGCTGCCTGGACAGCCCGTCATAGCGTCCGCCCGAGCAAACCGCGGACTGGGCACCGAGCTTGTCGGTAGTCCACTCGAATACCATGCCATTGTAGTAGTCCAGCCCCCTGACCAGGCGATTGTTCACCACGTATTCGATACTGGCAGCGTCCAGGATATCGAGCAGCGCGGCAAATCCAGCCGCCGACTGCGGTGAAATATGATCTGGCATCTGCGGTGCATCGGCCAGCAGGGCCTGGGTTGCGGGCACCTTGCTATCGAGGATGCGCAGCACGTTTTTATCCAGGCGCCGACGGCTGTCCTCGTCAAGCGCCGCTTCGTGCTGTTTCAGATACTCGCGCAGGGCTTCCCCGTAACGGATGCGGTCTTCCGCAGTTCCCAGGTTGTTGATTTCCAGGGTCAGCACATCGGCGATGCCAAGACGCTCCCACAGGTCACGGGACAACATGAGGATCTCCGCCTCGATGTCGATGCCGGGCATGCCGAAAGCCTCGACGCCCATCTGGTAGAACTGGCGGTACCTGCCCTTTTGCGGTCTCTCATGCCGGTACATGGGACCCATGTACCAGAGCTTCTGGGTCTGGTTGTACAACAGGCCATGCTGCTCTGCCGCACGTACGCAACAAGCCGTGCCCTCCGGCCGCAGGCTGAGGCTGTCGCCATTGCGATCCTCGAAGGTGTACATCTCCTTTTCGACGATGTCGGTGACTTCGCCGATGGAGCGCTTGAACAGCTGGGTCTGTTCGAGGATAGGAAAACGAATTTCCTGGTAGGCATAGGCAGACAGCAGTTCACGCATGACCTTCTCAAGGTACTGCCATGCGGAAGTCTGGTCCGGCAGCACGTCATTCATGCCGCGAATAGCCTGTATCTTAGCCAAAACTGCTCTCTGCCTTATCTGGTCCGGGGACTGTCGTTTTATTGTTAGGGACTTCGTGGCGGGTGAAGTCGTTATGCCTGCCTGAGCAGGCTGTCATCCTGCGGCGCGCCATTGTCTGCCGACATGGCTTCTTCCTTTTCCCTGACCTTCTGCCTGATCATGGCCTCGAGTTCGTCCACCAGGTTTTCATTACTGATCTTGTGATGGGTTTTGCCGTTGATATAGGACATGTTCACCGGTGTCGCTCCAGTCAGGCCGATATCTGCCACCCTGGCTTCGCCAGGGCCGTTGACGATACAACCGACCACGGATACGTCGATGGGTGTGGTGATATCTTCCAGCCGGGCTTCCAGTTCATTCACCGTGGCGATAACGTCGAAGTTCTGCCTTGAGCAGCTCGGGCAAGCCACGAGATTCACGCCCTTCTTTCTCAGCCCCAGGCTCTTGAGGATATCGAAGCCTACCTTGATCTCTTCCACGGGATTTGCCGCCAGCGAAATGCGGATGGTGTCACCGATGCCGTCCATCAGCAGCAAGCCCAGGCCCACCGAGGATTTCACGGTGCCGCTGCGCAGACCGCCTGCCTCGGTGATACCCAGATGCAGGGGCTGTTCGATCTGTGTCGCCAGCTTGCGATAGGCTTCCACCGTCATGAATACTTCGGAGGCTTTCAGGCTGACCTTGAAGTCCTGGAAATCATAGGAGTCGAGAATGTCGATATGCCTTAGCGCTGATTCCACCATGGCGTCGGCATTGGGCTCGCCGTACTTGCGCAGCAATTCCTTGCCCAGCGAACCGGCATTGACACCGATGCGCAACGGTACCTGCTTCTCACGGGCGGATTCAATCACGGCACGCACGCGATCCTCGCGACCGATATTACCTGGGTTGATGCGCAGGCAGTCGACGCCGTATTCAAGCACCTTCAGGGCGATACGGTAGTCAAAATGGATATCGGCCACCAGCGGGATAGTCGTGCGGGCACGAATGTTCCGAAAGGCTTCCGCCGCTTCCATGGTGGGCACAGAAACACGGACAATGTCAGCACCAACCTTTTCCAGGTCACTGATCTGGCCCAGGGTGGCTTCCACATCACAGGTATCGGTATTGGTCATGCTCTGTACGGCAATCGGGGCATCGCCGCCCACAGGGACCTTGCCGACCATGATCTGGCGTGACTTGCGTCTTTTAATGGGTGATTCGGTTCTCATCAATTTGTTTCCGGTTCCAGCAGTATTCTGGCCGAGTTATCGTTGCGCATGCGGGCAGTGATATCCACCGCGCGCGAGTTGAATGTCATGTCGACAACATTGGCATCACCGACCAGGACGTTGAAAGGCGCCTTGCCCCTGATGCTGAGGTCATCACCCGAATCCAGCATGTCGTTGTACAGTCGGGTGCTGTCCCCGTTGTCCACCTCGATCCAGCTGGCGCCGGTAAAATGCACTTCCAGCAGGTCTTCGCCGTCGCTTTCTAGCTGTACCACCCGGCTGTTGTCCTGCTCTATCACGGTGTAATCCGGCAGCCCGGATTGGCTTGCTTCGGTTGCTGCAGCCAGCGTATCGGCCACGTGTTCCGCGTTTTCAGCTGCTTCGACCAGGCCTGCTGGCGCGACCTCTTCGGCGGTCGCCAGGACGACCCCGTCATTTTCATTGAGTACTTCACTATCCAGACCGTCAACGGCATCAGTTGCAACAGGGTCTTCAATCGGCATCGCCGTTTTCCCGATGCTCATGCCTGCCAGGTGCTCGTCAGTTCTTTCACCGAGATCGGCCATCCTTGCCGCCGCGGTAACCGGTGCCTGCGCAGGTGTTTCCGGAATCTCGGCAATAGTGCCGGCACCGGATTCAGCCATTACGGCGTCGGACGCCTTGATGCGCGACAGCCACCAGCTGGCAGCGACCACCACGACGATTATTGCTGCGGCACACACCATCCAGCGCATGTTCTGGTCATAGGCCTTCTTCGCCCGAATGACTTTTGCCTCGGTTTCTTCCGTTTTTTCCAGTGCCGCCGTAAAACGCTCGTAGCTGAGCATGATTTCCTCGACATCGGCACCCAGTAGCCTGGCATAGGAGCGGAAATAGCCCTTGACGAAGGTCTTGCCTGGCAGCTTGTCGTACTGGTCGCTTTCCAGGGCCTTCACGTAATGCGCAGTCATGTGCAGTGCATCTGCCACCCTGCCGTGACTGAGACCGAGCTCCTCGCGCATTTTTTTCAGCGTCTGGCCAGGAGACGGCCAGTTGGATGCTGGACTGTTCTCGGGCTGGCTGGTTGGCAGGTCGGATCCGGTCATTCGAATTCCTGCTGGTAGAGCGTGTATTCATTGCTGTTCGGAAAATTGGCACGCAGTAATTCGCCATACTGCAAGGCATTGGCTTCATTCTGCAGGGCATTTTCCAGTCTCGCCCCAATCAGCAGGCTGCGGGAGCTGTGACCGATCCGGTAAAACTGAAGCAGCGTGAGATAGTTGCGCCAGTATGCCCTGGCTTGCAGCACATCCCCACGGTTGAGATTGATGGCGGTCAATTCGAGCGCGGAGCGCAACTGGTTCGGATTGAGCTGGATCGCGCGGGCGAAGGCACGCTCGGCATCTTCCGCGCGGTTCAGGCGCTGCGCAGCGATTCCCATGTTCTCGAAGGCCTGCGTGCGCTGCGGATACTCGGTATCGCTGACCACCCGTTCCAGCTCGTCATAGGCATCCTCGATGCGGTTCTCGGCAAACAGGAAAGCGGCATAATTGTTGCGCGCCTTGGAGTTGCTGCTGTCGATTCTCAGGGCGCGACGAAAACTCTGCTCGGCCAGCTCCGGTTCACCCTCTCGGGCGTAGATCAGGCCCCAGGTGGAGAACATTTCACTGTTGTTGGCATCGATTTTGGCGGCGTTGTTGAGGTGACGCTTGGCACTGGCCAGATCGTTCTCATCCAGGTAACCAACGGCCAGCTGGAGGTAGTTTTCCAGGGCTTCCTCATCGGAACGCTCGACATTGAAAACGGGATTGGTGGTTTCTGTGACACAGCCGGCCAATACGACCAGGCATCCTGCCGCTAGGAGCATCGAAGCGGTGCGTTTTACTGCTTGGTGTAGCCTGGAAGCCAACATAGCCTGTGATTGTCCCTGAAACCCTGATTTTAACCTAATGTCTTAATTTTACTGAATCTTTAGACGCCGAACGGGCACTGATTGTTCCGCATCCTGCTGCATCAGGGCCCTGTAGCGGGCACTGCGGCGGGTGGTATCGTCCACCATGCCCACCAGCTGGCCGCAGGCAGCCCCGATTTCATCCCCGCGGGTGGTTCTGATGGTCACCGTGTAGCCCGCATCCCTCAGGATCTTCTGGAAATTGGATATCGCGGCATTGCTGGAGCGCTTGTACTGTGAACCCGTAAAGGGATTGAACGGGATCAGGTTTATCTTGCAGGGCGTGTTGCGCAGCAGTTCGGCCAGTTCGCGGGCATGCTGGCGATGGTCGTTGACGCCGGCGATGAGAATGTACTCAATGGTGGCCTGGCGGCTGTCCGACAGGGATGCCAGGTAAGCATTGGTGCTCCTGAGCAGCTCGCGGATGGGATACTTGCGATTGATGGGTACGATCTGGCTGCGCAATTCATCGTTCGGGGCGTGCAGGGAAATGGCCAGGGATGCATCCGTGTAATCCTTCATCCGGTCAAGGGCCGGGACGACACCCGATGTGCTGATGGTGACGCGACGCTTGGAGAGGCCATAGCAGTTGTCTTCCATCATCAGGCTGACGGCGTTCATGACATTATCGAAATTGAGCAGCGGTTCGCCCATGCCCATCATCACCACGTTGGTGACCCGGCGCGGCGACTTGGTCCCGAAGCAGCCAAGTTCGCGGTTGGCCAGCCACAACTGGCCGATGATTTCAGCGGTGGTCAGGTCGCTGTTGAAGCCCTGCTTACCAGTAGCGCAGAAGGAGCAGTCGAGACTGCAACCAGCCTGTGATGAGATGCACAGTGTGCCGCGGCCGGCCTCCGGAATAAAAACCGTTTCGACGCTGCTGCCACTGGCCACTTCCACGATCCACTTGTGGCAGCCGTCAGCGGCATCGTAGCGTTCACGGATTTGCGGCGGGCGCACTTCCGCACATTCCTTGAGGCGCACGCGCAGGGCCTTGCTGATGTTGGTCATTTCGTCGAAGTCAGTGACCCCGTACTGGTGAATCCATTTCAGCAGCTGTATAGCGCGAAAAGGCTTTTCTCCCTGTTCAAGAAGAAAAGCCTCCATTTGTTGCCTGCTCAGACCAAGTAGGTTGGTCACATAATGCGGCATTTGAGTGTTACCCCATCAGAATTTGCGCGGGCAGATTTCCTCAGCCTTGAAAAAATAACTGATTTCCCTTTCCGCTGATGCCGGTGAATCGGAGCCATGTACAGCGTTGGCGTCAATGGACTTGGCGAAATCGGCTCGGATGGTGCCGGGAGCAGCCTGCGCGGGATTGGTTGCACCCATCAGTTCACGATTGCGGGCGATGGCATTGTCTCCTTCCAGGACCTGGACGATCACGGGGCCGGATGTCATGAATTCCATCAGGTCGTTAAAAAAGCCTTTGCCTTTGTGCTCGGCATAAAAATCACCGGCTGAATTTTCATCCAGCTGCAGCATTTTCATGGCAACTACTTTCAGGCCGCCTTTCTCAAATCGGCTGACGATTTCACCGATCACGTTCTTGCCGACGGCATCCGGTTTGATGATGGATAAAGTACGTTCAACTGACATGCAATTCTCTCCGCTTGGATAATCTACTGCCTTGCTGCCCGCTAGCCGGCGGGCCTAACAAAACGGCACATTGTACGCGCCTTTGGGAGGATTTTGTACCTGAAAACTCTGTGCTCCGGTGGTTTTTCCCGGATTCCTGTTCCTGTAACGTCGCGAGCGAAGGCCAGGCAAGGCGGGCTCGTTTTTCGGGGAGGATAGTACGTCGGCAGTACGTGACGAACCCGGAAAACGGGTCCAACGCAGCATGGCCAAGCGCAGTAGTTACAGCTCTTCTATCCAGGCCTGCTGGATTGCCTCGAGGATTTTTTCCCCGCTTCGCTTCGGGTCGTCGTCGAAACCGTCCAGCTCACAGACCAGTCGGTGCAGGTCAACGAAATTGATGGTCCGGGGATCCACCTCCGGGTGGCTCTCAGCCAGCTCGATGGCGATGTCAAGGGTATCGATCCATTTCATGGCAGGCGCTTGCTCCTAGTGGTTTTCTGACACCATGTTGATGGTGTATTTGGGGATTTCCACGACCAGGTCTGAATCCGTCACCCGGGCCTGGCAACCCAGCCGGGATTCGGGCTCGAGGCCCCAGGCCTTGTCCAGCATGTCGTCCTCATCCTCGCTGGAGTCCGCCAGTGAATCGAAACCTTCTCGGACGATTACGTGACAGGTTGTACAGGCACAGGATTTTTCACAGGCATGTTCCAGCGCTATGCCGTTTTTCAGGGCGACATTGAGAATCGTCTCCCCTGTCTGGGCGTCAACTTCCTTGCCTTCGGGGCAAATTTCCTGGTGGGGCAAAAATCGGATAGTCGGCATACTTCGTCGCTTCCTCAGTCGTATTCCTGAATCTTGTGGCCGGTCAGTGCAGTTTTGATCTGCGAGTCCATGCGCCTGCCGGCAAATACCAGGCTGGCTTCGTTGAGCGCCTCGGCTGCCGCATGAATGGCATCGGCGTCGTCACTGTCAATCAGTCTGGCAAGTTTCTCCATGCCGTCGGTGAGCGCTGCGTACTCGGACTCGTCCAGCAGCTGCCTGCCATCTGCTGCAAGCGCACTTTCCAGCGCCTCGATAATGCGCTGTGCTTCCACGCGGCTTTCCTGCAGCGCCCGCGCCGCCTTGTCGCTGGCCGCGGATGCAAAGGAATCGGTGATCATGCGTTCGATATCCTTTTCCGCCAGTCCGTAGGATGGCTTGATCACAACGCTGCTGGAAATTCCGGTACTCAGTTCCTTCGCCTGGACCTCCATGAGTCCGTCGGCATCCACCTGGAACATCACTTCGATCACGGCCGCCCCGGCCACCATGGGGGGTATGCCCTTCAGTTCGAACCTGGCCAGTGACCGGCAATCGGCAACCAGTTCCCGCTCGCCCTGCATGACATGCAGGGACATTGCAGTCTGGCCATCCTTGTAAGTGGTGAACTGCTGGGCGCGCGCCACCGGTATCGTGGTATTGCGGGGAATTATCTTTTCCATCAGACCGCCCATGGTTTCGATGCCTAGGGACAGCGGGATGACATCGAGCAGCAAGATTTCATCGCCATACTTGTTGCCGGCCAGAACATCGGCTTGCAGCGCAGCGCCAATGGCGACTACCTTGTCGGGATCGATCTCGGTATGCACCGGTGAGCCGAAAAATTCGGCCACGCGTTCTCGCACACGTGGCGTACGGGTGGAGCCGCCCACCATGACCACGTCGGCTATTTCATCGACGGTCATCCTGGCATCACGCAGCACACGACGACATGCCTTGATGGTTTTGTCGATGACGGCGTCAACGATACCGTCGAATTCCCGGCGGGTCAGTGTACCGGTCCAGTGCTCAAAGGTTATTTCTGCGCTGCCCGCCGCGGTCAGGGTGTGCTTGGCATCGCGTGCAACAGCGGCCAGTGCATTGCGCAGGCTGTAGGACAGCGACTCGCCGATACCGGCCTGTTCGAGTATCCATTGGCCAACAAGCCGGTCGATATCATCTCCACCGAGCGCAGCATCACCACCTGTCGCCAGCACCTTGAATACGCCCTGTTCGAGACGCATCAGTGAGACATCGAAGGTACCGCCACCGAGGTCGTAAATGATGACGGTTTCTTCCTTTTTGCGGTCGAGGCCGTAAGCCACTGCGGCGGCGGTGGGCTCGCCCAGCAGGCGCAGGACATTAATGCCGGCCAGCCTGGCGGCGTCCTTGGTGGCCTGGCGCTGGGCCTCGTCGAAATACGCGGGCACGGTAATCACGGCACCGTCGATTGATCCGCCGAGTTCCGACTCGGCGCGAGATACCAGTTCGCGCAAGATCTGCGCCGATATTTCCACGGGGCTCTTGTCGCCGGCGGCAGTCCTGACCAGGGGCATGCCGCCCTGGGGATCAGGCACAATCTCATAGGGAAGGTCGTAATCGATATCCTCGATGCCTCGACCCATGAGACGTTTTACCGAGGAGATGGTGTTGGCGGCGTCATTGGCACCGTGGTTCCTGGCTGCGTCACCCACGATCACTGCACCGTCTTTGGCAAAATGAACCACAGACGGCACCAGGCAGTGTCCGGCATGATCGCACAGGGTGTGTGCATGGCCCTCATTCGCCACGGCCACCAGGGAGTTGGTCGTACCCAGGTCAATACCCACCGCGCGTTTGCGTACGGCGTGGGCGGGAGGTTTGCTTTTTCCCGGTTCTGAAATGCTGAGTAGGGCCAAGGGGTGTCCGTTGCGTGTAATTAATCAGTAATCGAGGAGATTTTCTTCCACTGCATCTATTTCGTCGAGCAGCTTGAACAGAAACTGCAGCCGGTTATAGCGTTGCTTGGCTTCGGAAAACTGTCCTTGCCCATACAGGGCTTCAAACTCTTCCAGCGCTGCATTCGTTTCGCTGGACACTTCAGCCTTCATGGCATCAAGGCCTGCCATATCCTCTTGTTCCCCAAGCGCTTCCAGTTGTTCACGCAGGATCATCTGCCTGTACAGGAAGTCCGCACCGAAATGGGCCTGGTTGTGTTCTTCCGCATCCACGCCCTGCAGCGCCAGCAAATGCGCTGCACGCTTCAACGGCGACTTCAGGGTGACGTAAGCATCGTTGACCAGGCTGGTTTTTTGCAGGGCCTGCAGGCGCTTGCTGTCATCTGCTACGGTAAACCGGTCGGGATGCCACGCGGCCTGCAGCTGCTTGTACCGGCTCTCGAGTTCGGCGGCATCGACCTGAAACGTCCGGGGCATTTCAAACAGGTCAAAGTAGTTAATAACAGAGTTAATCAAAATCGTTCAGGCAGCTTGCTGTGTGGACAGGAGAACGCGGGCAGCGTCAGACGCTGAAGCTTTCACCGCAACCGCATTCACCCTTGGCGTTCGGGTTCCTGAATTCAAAACCTTCGTTGACACCGACCTTGACGAAGTCCATTTCCGTACCGTCGAGATAGACGAGACTTTTCGGATCCACCACAATCTTTACGCCGTGATCCTCGAACACCTTGTCCGCAGTTTGCAATTCATCCACGAACTCCAGCACGTAAGCCATGCCGGAACAGCCGGTGGTGGTAACACCGACCCTGATCCCAAGCCCCTTGCCCCGGTGTCGCAACTGTGAGGCCACGTGCCTGGCGGCTGATTCTGTCAGGGTTATTGCCATGATTGACTGCTTCCTACGTTTACTGCTTTTTTGAATCTGCCATTACTCGGCGTCGACGGCTTCACCGCGCTTCTTCTTCACGTCGCTGATTGCCGCCTTGATAGCGTCTTCCGCCAGAACGGAGCAGTGAATCTTGACCGGGGGCAAACCAAGCTCTTCGGCAATTTCGGTATTGCGAATCCTGGCGGCATCCTCGATAGTGCGGCCTTTCACCCACTCGGTCAGTAACGAGCTGGAGGCGATGGCGGAACCGCAGCCATAGGTCTTGAACTTGGCGTCCTCGATGACACCGTCCTTGTTGACCTTGATCTGCAGGCGCATGACATCGCCACAGGCGGGCGCGCCCACCATACCGGTGCCAACATTCTCGTCATCTTCGTCGAGCCGCCCCACGTTGCGCGGATTTTCATAATGGTCGAGTACCTTGTCTGAATAGGCCATGTTATTTACCTGCACCTTTGTCTCTGTTCATGTTTCTGCCTCTGATACTTTTCAACTTGCTAATTTCAACTTCAATGCGCTGCCCACTTGACCTTGCTGATATCGACGCCATCCTTGAACATGTCCCACAACGGTGACAGTTCGCGCAGCTTGCCGACCGCTTCCCTGACTTTCGCCACTGCCGTGTCCACATCGGCTTCGGTGGTGAAGCGACCAATGCTGAAACGCAGCGAGCTGTGCGCCAACTCATCGTCCATGCCCAGGGCGCGCAGGACATAGGATGGCTCCAGGCTCGCCGAGGTGCATGCTGAACCCGAGGAGACCGCCAGGTCCTTCAAGGCCATGATCAGGGATTCGCCTTCGACGAAATTGAAGCTCACGTTGATGTTGCCCGGCACGCGATGATCCAGGTCGCCGTTGATGTAGACCTCTTCCATGCCTTCCAGGCCTTTCAGGAACCGATCACGCAGGGCACGAACGCGGACGGCTTCATCATGCATCTCCTCCTTGGCAATACGGAATGCTTCGCCCATGCCGACGATCTGGTGGGTGGGAAGTGTGCCGGAACGCATGCCGCGCTCATGCCCGCCCCCATGCATCTGGGCTTCCAGCCTGACACGCGGCTTGCGGCGCACATACAGCGCACCGACACCCTTGGGGCCGTAGGTTTTATGGGCCGAGAAAGACATCAGGTCGACCGGCATGTCCTGGAGATCGATATCGATCTTGCCTGTGCTCTGCGCGGCATCGACATGAAAAAGCACCTTCTTGTCGCGGCATACCTGGCCAATGGCCTTTATATCGTTGATCACGCCAATCTCGTTGTTGACGTGCATGAGCGATACGAGAATGGTGTCGTCACGGATGGCGTCTGCAACCGCCTGCGGCGAGATCAGGCCTTTTGTATCGGGATCCAGGTAGGTGACCTCGAAGCCTTCCCGCTCCAACTGCCGGCAGCTGTCCAATACCGCCTTGTGCTCGATCTTGGAGGTGACGATGTGCTTGCCTTTGTTCTTGTAGAAATGCGCTGCACCTTTCAGGGCCAGGTTGTCGGATTCGGTCGCACCCGAGGTCCATACGATCTCGCGTGGATCAGAATTGACCAGGTCTGCCACGTGCTGACGCGCCTCTTCCACGGCTTCCTCGGCCTTCCAGCCGAACACGTGTGAACGTGACGCCGGGTTGCCGAAATTGCCTTCCAGGGTGAGGCATTCGACCATCTTGTCGCGCACCCTCGGGTCGACGGGGGTGGTGGCTGAATAGTCAAAGTAAATCGGTATCATTTTTTAACTCCGGTACTGCCTGCTTGCTTCGGTATTAACAATTTATCCCAGGTTACAGTGAGCTCGCCGCGATACGCTCCAGCGTACTGCCGGGTTTTTCACTGCTTCCTTCGTCCCGTGGACCATGCTTTATGCGCTGGGACTGGT
>JALRBG010000331.1 GCA_023257855.1 Pseudomonadales bacterium
ATGTGCGTTATTATCTGAACGGAATGCTTATCGAGGTAAGCGCTAACTATCTCCGTGTGGTAGCAACTGACGGCCATCGGCTGGCCATGCAAACCGAGAGCATGAAAACCGGCGTGAAGGAGACCACGGGCGTGATCATCCCGCGCAAGGGGGTCCTGGAGCTCAGCCGGCTGCTGTCAGACGGTGAAGAAGAGGATGTGAGTGTTGTACTTGGCACCAATCATGTCCGTGCCACCATGGCCAATTTCACATTCACATCCAAACTGGTCGATGGCAAATTCCCTGACTACAATCGCGTCCTGCCCAAAGGTGGTGACAAGAACGTCATTGCCGGTCGTGAACAACTGCGCGACTCCCTGAACAGGACCGCCATCCTGTCCAACGAAAAATTCCGCGGCATTCGCCTGATCCTGTCAGACGATGAACTGAAAATTATTGCCAACAATCCGGAACAGGAAGAAGCCGAAGAAACCGTGCCGGTGGAATACAAAGGCGACTCCCTGGAAATCGGCTTTAATGTCATGTACCTGGTGGATGTGCTCAATGTTCTGGATTCCGACAACGTGCACGTCATCGTGTCAGATCCGAACAGCAGCGCCCTGATCCAGTCCTCTGATGACAGCAGCGCTATTTATGTCGTCATGCCTATGAGGTTGTAGCAGCGCCTGCAGGGTAAAGAATGCCCAGCATTCGCAAAATCCAGATCAGCACTTTCCGCAACCTGGACCAGGAGCAACTGGAGCCATCCACCGCGGCCACGCTGATTGTGGGTGAAAACGGCAGCGGCAAGTCCAGCATCCTCGAAGCCATCCATTTTCTGGGCCTGGGCAGGTCTTTTCGCAATACACAGCAAACTCCCCTCATCCAGCATGGCAAACGTGCCTGTTCCGTCTTCGGAGAGCTCGATAAAGGCCTGACCATGGGTGTGAGCCGCAGCCTGGACGAGCCCCCGCAAATGCGTGTCCAGGGCGACCGGGCGGCCTCCTCGTCCGAACTGGCCCGGCACCTGCCGCTGCAACTGCTCAATGCGGAGGCTTTTCGCCTGTTGGAAGGCGGTCCAAAAACCCGCCGCCAGTACATCGACTGGGGAGTGTTCCACGTGGAACATGGCTTCCATGGCCACTGGCGGGACTTCAAGCGCTGTCTCCAGAACCGCAATGCCCTGCTGAAACAGAAGGCAAAATCGGCGGAGCTGGCCCCCTGGACACAGGAGTTTGTTCTCCACGCCAGGGCCATCGATGCGCAGCGCAAGGCGTACCTGGATCTGTTTATCCCCTACCTGGAGCGCATGCTCGACCAGTTGATCAGCCTCGAAGGCCTGGAATTCCGCTATTACCGGGGCTGGGCTGAGGATGAGGACATTGCCGAAGCGCTGGCCTCCAATATCGAGCGGGATCGCATGCTGGGCCACACCTCCCCGGGCCCGCAGCGCGCCGACCTGAAAATCCGTATTGGCAAACAGTATGCCAGCGATATCCTGTCGCGAGGTCAGCAAAAGCTCCTGGTAAGCGCCATGAAGCTGGCACAGGGGGCTTTTCTGGCAGAAGAGTCCGGCCGGCAGTGCGTCTACCTGATCGATGATCTGCCAGCCGAACTGGACCGGGAAAACCGGGAGAAGGTCTGCCGACTTCTGCAGGGTCTGGGCAGCCAGGTTTTCCTTACGGGAACCGATGCCGAAGAGCTGGTAAAGACCGTGGAAGCCAGCGGATTTACGACAAAGGAATACAAGCTGTTTCACGTGAAACATGGTAGAATAAGCGGCTAGGAAACGGCGTCTTCAGGGCGTCCGCAGGCTTATATTTTTCCCTTGTAAATCAATATGTTACAAGGG
>JALRBG010000362.1 GCA_023257855.1 Pseudomonadales bacterium
GGAACGAAAAAGAAAGCACAAACAGCAAAGGCGATGAAGATGTAGATGAAACTCAAGGGGCCGAGGATGGCGAGAGAGCCCTGCAGGGCGCTGACGATCATCTCGTCGGAATATGCCGGAAAAAGGAATTTCCGCACCAGAAAAATCAGGATGCTGAAAATGATGAGGAGTAACACCGGGTTGATCTTGTTCACTGTGCCTGCCCGTTTGCTCTAGTTACGCGCACAGAATAACACAGTCGCACGGCCAGGGTAGACGTCCCGAATGGCGGCATTTCAATGGTCCCACATGAAGCTCCTCTGACATACCTGGCTGACATGCGGCTCAACCCTGGCCAGATAATGCAGTATTATTATGCGAGACCACGAATACCTGTATAAGGAACCAACATGTCCAGACCCCGCCTGCTTATCCTGATCGCCGCACTCTGCCTGCCTTTGGGAAGCTTCGCCCACCACAGCTTTTTCGGGCGTTTCGACAACAGCACCCACATGGAGCTGGAAGGCGTGGTCACCCGCCTGCACTGGGAGAATCCCCATATACATATTTTCCTGAGAACCGAAGATGGCACCGAGTGGGATCTGGAAAGCGGCTCGCCCACCCTCATGCAGCGCGCCGGCATTCCGCGTGACGCCCTGGAAGAAGGCATGACCGTTCGCGTCGCCGCCTGGCCGCCGCTCACAGACAAGGTCGAGGCCTTTGCCACCAATGTACTGCTGCCAGACGGCACCGAGCTGCTCATGCAGACCGGCCAGCAGGCCTATTTCGAGGACGAGGTCATTGGTGATTTCTCCTATCGTTTTCGCACCGAAGGTGACCGTAGCCATCCCGAATGGGGCATCTTCCGCATGTGGACATTCACCGGTGCTGACGGCTTCCTGTTTCCGGAATCCATCAACCGTGATTACGACATGCACCAGTACCCGCTCACCAAAGTGGCAACCCAGGCGCTCGACAATTTCGACCTGGCCCGCGACAACCCCACCAATAACTGTAACCCGAAGGGCATGCCGCTGATCATGGAGCAACCGTTGCCGATGGAAATCATTCGCGACGGCGACAACGTGGTACTGCGCATCGAGGAGTACGACCTGCGCCGTACCATCCATATCGGCGAGACTGCCGCACCGGCAGGTACGCCGTTCACGCTGCTGGGGTATTCCTGGGGCTGGTGGGAGTCCCCAACGGGTGGAGAAGGTGAACCGTGGGCGCCTGAAAGCACGCTGGCAGTCCGCACCACGCATATCGGCTTTCCCTGGATGAACCAGCGCGGTATTCCGCTCAGCCGTGCCGCCGGTATCGAGGAACGCTTCACCATGATCGAGGACGGCGCTTTCATGGATTACCAGATGACAGTGACCGACGCGGTCAATTTCATGACTCCGGTGCAACTGTCAAAAAAATGGATCCATGTGCCGGGCGTGGAGATACTGCCGTTCGAATGTGACGAAATCAGCGAATACTGAACAAAAAAAGGGGCGTTCCTTTTCACAGGCAACGCCCCGAACCCCCCTTCCCCCTTTTTACCCAGGGTTTATCCGAACAGTTCCCGGCACAGTTGCGCCCGCGCTTCGGCGTCACCCGTTACTGTTTCAAAGGCTTCCACCATTTCCAGTCGCCTGCGCAATCCCTGCTGGTTGGCGATCTGGATGGCGAGGCCGGGCCTGGCATTGATTTCGAGGATGAGCGGACCGAAGGTCTGGTCGAGTACGATATCCACGCCCATGTAGCCGAGCCCCGTGAGTTCGAAGCATCGCGCGCCCAGGGTCAGCATTTTGTCCCAGGCCGGAATCTGCAGGCCCGGCAGCTGCACACCAAAATCAGGATGTTCGCTGACCACGCGGTTACGCCACACGCCTTCCGTGGTCACGCCGGTAGCCAGATCGATGCCGACGCCGACCGCACCCTGGTGCAGGTTGGCCTTGCCATCGGAGTCCCGCGTCGGCAGGCGGATCATGGCCATGACGGGTACGCCGCGAAACACCAGCAACCGGATGTCGGGGACACCGCGGTAGCTGACCGGTGCCAGGATGCTGTCGACGCAGACCTTGTATTCGATCATGGCCTTGTCAGCGAGTCCGCCCAGGCTGTAGATGCCGCTGAGAATATTCGAGGCGTGATAGGTGATATCGTCGAGCGTAAGGGCACGGCCGTCCGGTTTTACATACAGGTCCTTGCGCATGCCGTCGATAACCAGGACACCTTCGCCGCCGCTGCCATGCGCCGGCTTGATCACGAACTGGTGACGACCGCCGAGGATGTCAGCCAGGTGCGTCAGGTCGTGGGGCGTGGAAACCGCACCAAAGAGCTCAGGTACAGCGATGCCCGCAGCAATGGCCAGGCGCTTGGTCTTCAGCTTGTCATCGACCAGCGGATAGGAGTGACGCGGGTTGTAGCGCATCACGTAAGCGTGGTTGCGGGCATTGATGCCCAGTACGCCTTTGCGTTCGAGCCGGCGCCAGGTCAGCAGCATCAGGATTTACCGACCGAGAGATCACGGAAGCGCAGGAGCTCTGACATGCGGTAACCGGTGTAGTTGCCAAACAGCAGGCATACACTCAACAGGACCAACAGCAGCTCCGGGAAGTTGAACATCAGGTGTTCGAGCAGGTAGTGGTTCATGACGTAAAAGCCGCATATGGCCACCATCATGGTGCCAAGCGTTTCCTTGAACGTTTCCCAACCACCGCGCTCTTCCCAGACGATCGACATGCGCTCTATCGTCATGGTGAGAATGACCATCGGGAACAGCGCGATCGACAGCCCCTGGGCGAAACCGAGCCTGTCGCTCAGCAGGCTCATGAACACCATCAGCCCGATAACGATCACCAGCATGCACGCCAGTCGTGGCACCAGCAGCAGGCGCAGGTTCGCCAGTGCCACGCGCAGCAGGCAGCCGGTGACAAGGATGATCACGAACAGCATGACACCCCAGCCCAGCTGCGTTTCACGGAACGCCAGTGCGATCAGTATCGGGGTGAATGTACCAAAGGTCGGCAGGCCGATAACCACCCGCATGAAGGCCACCACCAGGGCGCCCAGCGGCACCATCAACAACACCTTGTACACTTCCTGGGTAGCGATGGGCAGGCTGTACAGGGAAAAGTTCAGCAGCCCGGTCAGCAGCGTGCCCTCGACCTGCTGGGCCAGTGTCTCCTGGGGAATGGTCAGCTTGGTCACGGAAAAATTGACCTGGAGATTGCGCACGCCATCGGTAGTAACCAGTTCACGGTTGCCGCGCATCCAGGGGAAGAAACGGGGCGGGTAGCCCTGGGCACCGGTTTGCGGATCGAAGCCGCGCCAGCGCTGGCCGTTATTGACCTCGATCCAGGGAATGAGCGGCTGCTCGATGAAACCTTCCTGCAGCGAGACACCGTATACGACCCGCGAGGGAATGCGGGCACCGGCCAGGATCTCGGTAACCAGTTCTTCCCACTGGTCACGGGGCAGGGAATCGCGGATCACCTTGACGTTCTCATCCGAGTCGTCGGCTAACAAGGCCAGCAGCCGGCTGGCGAAACTGAAGATGTCGGCGGACTCGCTGCGCGCCCTGGCCAGCACATCAGTAACCGCCGAAGCGAGCGGCTCCGGATATTCCGGCACTTCCGGAAATTCGTCTATCTCCTCTGCCGGCAACGTGTTCCTGAAGGCATTGCCTTCCGGGTAGACATGCAGCCGGTAGAACAGCGACTGGTCACCGCGCGAGCGGCGTAAAGTCCAGTCGGCGTTGCGAATGAGGCCGTCCTCACTCAGGGTGAGACCAAAGGCACGGGAGACAAAACTCTCATCGATACGGGTGAACCCCGGCGCTGCCTCGGGCAGGGCGAACACCACGCGAGCCGTGCCGTTGCGGCCGGTAAAGTCCAGGCGTGCCTCGACCGTCCAGACCTCGGATTCCAGGCCGGGCTGGAGCGGAAAATGCAGCCTGTCGACTTTCATCCAGGCGATGAACAGGCCTATCGCGGAGAGGAGCAGTGCCAGCACCAGGACCAGCGGGAGCTTGAGGGATTTGAACATGGCCGGTTACTCTGCGCGCGGGCAGCGGGTGCGCTGGGAGTAGGTTTTGCTGGGATCGATCAGAAAGTATTCCTGGATGAATTCGCGGCCAAGCAGCACCGGGTAATTGAAATCCGACCGCTCTGTCAGGCTGAATGGCACTTCGTAGATGGTACCGGCCAGGCAAATATTCAGCATTACCACCGGCCGCTCGTCCCGCTCAGGGGTATAGCGCAGCTTGATATTGACGTGCTTTTGCAACGGCAGTTCCATTTGAACACGTTCACTGTCGGGATCATCGTGGTCCTTCAGAATGCTGAAGGTCACCCAGGTCTGCCCGGTGTACTCACTGTACTCGATGTCCTCGGCGTGGATCGTGCTGGTACGGGCGCCGGAGTCGAGCTTGGCGCGCATCAGGGTACGGGACGGCATAACGCGGATATTTTCCAGCCAGCCCAGGATGATCTTTTGCGGCTCGGCGGGCATGGCATCGACAACCGGAATTACCGGCTGGGCAAAGACAGGGGAAAAACCGGGCAAAAACAGCACCAATACGGCCAGGGTTGCCGTCGGAATAAATAAGGTGCGTATGTTCATGTGGCCGCGCATTGTATCTAATCCAGTGCCGCAGTAAAGAGGCTGGAATAAATAATTCAGGGCAAGCGGGCGTGCTCCGGTATGGGGAAAATCCCGCTGAATCAGCCCTGTTTTACCGGGATATCGATCTCGCACTCGGGCGACGTGGGACTGAAGCGCTCGTCATACAGTTCATAGCCCGGTGTGCCCAGGGTTTCATAAGGCGACTCAGCGATTCAGCGGAACAACGTCTCAAAGGCCTGCGGCAGATCCGTGAGGATGCCTTTGTGCATGAGCATGGCGAAGGGGATCGTTGACGATCACTTACACGATCAGGTAGCTTACGTAATAAAGCATAGTCGTGGGGAACGCCGCAAACTTCTCGATGCCGCTACATCTGTCCAAAAAATAGATTCACGTGTCGGGCGAGGGATTCCTGCACTTTGCCTGTGAGGAAATAAGCGAATATTGAAGATGTGGTCTACCCTCATTATCAAAATATGGATACTTTATTTCAGGTCAGCAGTATTTCCGGTGTCATCCAGCTTGCAGTGGCCCCCGTGTTTTTACTCGCCGGGATCAGCGGTGCGCTTATAGTGATGTCAAACCGGCTCGGCCGCATCGTAGACCGCGGCCGCTTCCTGAAAGACAAGAAGCCCAGTGCGAGCGAGGAGGATCTGCCGCTTATTCGTGCCGAATTGAACAGGCTTGATACCCGCGCTTCCTGGACCAACTGGGCCATCACACTGGCAACGGCCTGTGCCCTACTCGTCTGTCTGGTGATCGTATCTCTTTTTCTTGGCGCCGTGTTCGACGTCAACCTGAACAACTTCATCGCCTTACTATTCGTGTTGGCCATGCTGTGCCTGAGTTCGGCTTTTATGTTGTTTCTGCGGGAAATCCGGATGAGCACTTCAGCCTTCGAGTTTCACGAGGACTGATAACCAATAAAGGGGACGCAGAGCCCGGTTTCAAGCTCCCCGCCCCCTTTTGGCATATCGCTTTACTGGTTGAAGCGATACTTGAACGATACTCCCCAGTTAAGCGGCCTGCCGCGGGTCACGCCCAGCGCCGAACGTAGTGGCGCCTTCAGGTTGACCGGTGCAGGAGGACCACCTTCCCAGTAACCACCGCCGAAACGGCTGGCAAAGTTGCCGTAGTTTTCATCGGCCAGGTTGTTGCCGAACAGGGCGACCTCCCAGGTATTGGCCGGGTTGGTGTAGGTCACCCTGGCATTAAGCAGGCCGTAACCCGGTAGCTCGTACCGCGAATCCAGGAACCACTCCGCCACGGGCACACCGAACGGCCCGGTACCGCAGCCCGAGGATCCCGCACCGTTGGGCGCTTCAACTCCGCCCGGATGGGTCTGCTGAGGACCAGTATAGGCATAGTTCAGTGAAACATCGATGCGGCCGCTGTTGGCCAGGTTGAAGTCCCACATACCGCCTACCTGATAGCTATGCTCCGCCGGCGAGGGGAACAGGTAGATGCCGTTGTTGACACAGACATCGTTTACTTTGGTGTCCACCCAACCCGCGCTGGCAGTCAGGGAAAAGTTGTCGGTGACCACGAGTTGCGAGTCCAGCTCAAGCCCATCTATATCTACATCCCCCTGGTTGGTCAGCTGGATAGTGAAGCCGACCGGTGCGTTGGGGTCGGAAACCGCCGTCGGGTTCTGCCGATCACTGTATTCCATGTCGAAATAGGTGAGGTTGAAACGCAGGCGGCTGCCAAACAACTCGGAACGGAAACCCACTTCCCGGTTCACCACCTTTTCTGGCGGAATCGGCCGAATGAAATCACCGCTCTGGTCCGGGCCCGGGACTCTGTCGAGAATCTGGTAGGCATAAGAGCCTGCACGAAATGCTTTAGACAGCGTGCCGTAGACCATGAAGTCATCGGTCACATGGTAGTCCGCCGTAAAGCGCCAGTCCAACTCCGACCAGTCATCGCTAGACGTGACTGTCGTGGAGCTCGTACCAGGCGCCGGAGTGAAATTGCCAGACGCATATTCTGTCTGCTCGTAATCCTTTTCATCATAGGCAAAACGCAGGCCCGTTGTGATATTGAAACTGTCATTCACATGCCACGTGCCACTGGCAAACAACCCCCAGGAATCAGACTTCTGGGTGGTTGCGGTATCACCTGTGATGAGACCGCCGGTCCAGCCATTGCCATTAGGGTTCTGGTTGGTCGGCGTGAAGAACGGTAGGCCCGGCGCCCCAAAAATACTGGTACCGGTTGCCTGTAGCAGGTAGTTACGCGGTGAGTCTGCGGTTTCGTGGAAGAAACTAAGGCCAGTTACCAGGTCCACGGCACCGTCGTACAGCACAGTGTTGAGCTGGAATTCCTGGTAGAAGGTCCATGATTCCGCTTCGCTGGGCCGGCGCTCCATCCCGAGCAGCTGCCAATCGGTGATACCGGAACTTTCAAAATCCGAATACCCGGTAACGGACGTCAGCTGCATGGTGTCGGACAGGTCCCAGTTTACGGTCATGTCGTACTGCGTATAGATATTTTCATTGACCTGCAGGCACAAGTCATCCCAGTCCGGATTGGCATCGTCTAGGAAACAGAAGTCCGGCATGCTGTAGTCATCCAGCAACAGCCTGGGATCATTGTTGCGCAGCCTTTCCTGGCCGGACGCTTCAAGGAAGTCTGACATCCAATCGGCATAGCCGCCCTCGAAGCTAATGAATTCGCTGACACCCTTGATCGGATCTACCGGCGCCATGTCGAAGGTCTCAAGGTCTTGGGGATTGCCATCGGATTCTGAATCCAAGTGCATAACACCAAAATTGATACTGATGTCAGGCGCTGCCTGCCAGGCGGCGCGCAGGCGCAGGATCAGGTTTTCAGAACTGCCCAACTCCTGAGGTCCGCGGGATACGTAACCGTCCTGATCAAGCCAGGCGGCCTGGCCGCGCACGGCAAAGGTATCGCTCAGGGGCGTATTGAACATAAGGCTGACGTCCCGGCGGTCGTAATTACCGGCGCGCACCTGGACATAGCCGTCGTTTACCTGGGTGGGCTGCTGCGTGAAGACGCGAATGGCGCCACCCAGGCTGTTGCGGCCAAAGAGTGTCCCCTGGGGGCCACGAAGAATTTCGACACGCTCAAGATCCAATACCTGCATGTAGGGGCCCGTCTGGCGCGGCACGAACATACCGTCAAGGTAGAAGCCGACTCCGCGTTCACCTGTAGCGCCGCCACCGCCGGAAATACCCCTTATCTGGTAGGTCGGCGAGACATTACCCGTACCACGCGATCCCTTAATGTCCAGATTGGGCGAATTAGTGGCGAGGTCTTCCATGGTTTCGACGCCCCGCGCGGCCATGATCTCGTTGGAGAAGGACAACACCGAAATAGGCGTATCCTGCAGCGAAGTCTCACGACGCTCAGCGGTAACGACGATCTCCTCGAGTACCTGGGCACTCAGTTCGGGCGCCAGAATGGCGGCAAGGCAGGAGCAACCTAGAAAAAGCGTGCCTTTCTTTTTTCTGAATCTAACCAATGGTTTCATTATTCCCCCTAACGTGTTTAAACATGATTTTCATTTTCGCGCGCTGGATTGGTCTACGCATACACTAAAATCGAAATGCTGGCCAGACCCAAAACCCTCGGGATAGTGTAAAACTTGGTATTTAAAAGCATGATCTAATGAAAAGGTGTTGCAGCATGCTACTGCGCTTTGACCGGAATGAATATATCGATTTCACAATCAGGCGACACGGGACTGAAGCGCTCGTCATACAGTTCATAGCCCGGTGTGCCCAGGGTTTCATAAGGCGACTCGGCGATCCAGCGGAACAACGTCTCAAAGGCCTGCGGCAGATCCGTGAGGATGCCCTTGTGCGTGAGCATGGCAAATTTGCCGCCGGGCACCCGCAGTTTCTCCATCCCCTCGGGGACCCGGGTCTTCGCCGTTACCGGCGCACAGGCCATATAGCAGGTCTCGCCCAGTTCCGCCTGCTCGGGCGTGCTGTAGAACACGCCATAACCGGTAATCTCGCTCGCCTTGGGTTCGATCTCACCGGCACGCTTCGAGTAGCTGCCCCATACGCCGGAGATGCCCTCGAAATTATCCATCGGGCCCTGGTACTCCACACCGATGACAGTGAAGGCTTCGCGGTTGACGACGACGGGCTCCAGGGCGGCCATTATTCACCGCCCTCCTCTTCCAGCTGCCGGCGCAGCTCTTCCAGCTCGTCCAGTTCCTGGTTGTTGGTGCAGTAGAATTCATTGATCGGCGTCTGCGTCAGGGTCCAGCGGCGCGGGGCGGAATGCCAGGGCTCGGCGAGCACCTGGGGATCGTCGACGATCACTTCCACGACCAGGTAGTTCTCGGAAGGGCGTGAGTAGCGCTCAGTGACCTTCAGCTCGTCGCTGTGGTACCAGCCGTTGGGCATGATGTAGGTGCGATCATCGAAGGTGGTGGACTCCACGACCAGCGTGTCGCCTTCCCAGTGCGCCGTGCTGTTGCCGTGAAACAGCGGCTCGGGATACTCGGGCGCCTCGCGACCGTCGGTGTAGATGACACGGAAATTATTCAGCACCTCATAGAGTTGCACGAAGACGTCTTCCTTGTGGACCAGCATGGTGCCGTAGGGGTTTTGCAGCCAGATGGCCGGCACGCCGCGCGGCATGCAGTTGACGGAGGACTTAGACAGCTCCAGCTCGATCCCGGACATGTTGTCCATGCGTGCGCGGGCGGCGGGAAGAAACTGCGGCGGCAGTTCCGGCGTCACTGCCGGATCGAACTGGCGGCGGGCGGCGGGTTCGACGCCGAAGCGGCCGCTCACGCCCTGTCCGGCGCTGTTGGGCAGCCACATGCCGGTCAGATCGGGCTTCCCGTTGGCCAGACGCGGCGCCGGACCGCCGGGAGGCATGACCCTGATCAGGTATTCCCCATCCTGGGCGATAGCATAAGTGTCAATCAGCAGCGTGCCGATAAATACCAGAAGCAATTTTCTCCAGTTGTACTGCATGACTCTCACTCTCTTTCCTGTTTCCTCTTTCCTCTTGCCTCTTGCCCCTTGCCTCTGGAATCGTGGCGAACGAAGTTCGTCTCAATTCTGTATCTGCCCCATCTGCCT
>JALRBG010000031.1 GCA_023257855.1 Pseudomonadales bacterium
TGCGTTCACCGAACAACCAGGGTTTCAGCGGTGGCCTGGGGGTCAAGGAAATCCAAAAGAATTTCAACCCGGCCATGGGCTTCGTGAATAACAGCGGCGTGCGTGATTACCGCGCCGATGTGGGCTACGCCATGTTCCGACCGGGCAGCTACCTGCAGCAGATCGAATTTGGTATCGACGCCCAGCGCGTCAACTTCCTCGACGGCGGCCTGCAGACACAGAAGATTCGCTGGACCCTGTTCCAGGCCAACAACCGCTTCCGTGACAGCATGCGCCTGCGCGTGGCCACCGACCGTGAAGTGGTACGACAGCCATTCGTGGTCTACCGGGAACCCGGTCGCCAGGTGGTCATCCAGCCGGGCAGCTACAAGTTCAATCGTGGCGGCATGCGTTTCCAGACCGCCAACCAGCGTGCGTTTTCCGCCTTTCTCGGCTTCGGCATCGGCGGCTACTACAATGGTGACCGCAACCAGGTCGAGACGAACCTGCGCTGGCAGGGACGCAAGTTCATCGTCGAGGGCAGCTATCAGATCAACGATATTAAACTGCCGCAGGGCGACTTCATGATCCGGCTGATTTCTCTGAATACCCAGTATGCCTTTACCAGCAATCTCTACTGGGTGAGCCTGCTGCAGTATGACAACGTGTCCGAGGTCCTCGGTATCAACACGCGCCTGCAGTGGATTCCAAAGGCCGGCCAGGAAGGCTTCATCGTGCTGAACTACAACATGGAAGATGTCGACAAGGACAATGAGTTCCGTTCCCTGACACGGGACCTCAGCGTCAAGTTCAGGTATACCTTCCGCTTCTGACCCCGCCCTCCGTGCGATAGACTTTACCCCCGTCTGCCTTTATCTTTGCCTTCCTGATTGAAACCAAGGGGGATGTCATGAGCATCAAGATTCGCAGCAGATTAATGATCCTGGCCGCCGGCCTGATCCTGTGTGCCGGCGCACACGCCCAACGCCCGTTCGGTACGCCCAATATGATGCCGACATCGCCCGTCACCGTGGCCATTCCGGCCATCGAAGCCAATACCGGCCCCGGACCGGTCTACAATTCCGCGCTCGGCCAGTGGCCCGGTTACGACATGGACCACTTCGATTACGTGGCCGACGAGTACGCCATTTCCGGCACCGCCGACGGCGAGCCCTACAAGACCCGACTGGTGGTGCGCCGCCCGCGGGACATGTCCAGGTTCAGTGGCCTGGTCATGTTCGAGCCGATGCATCCGGCCGGTTTCGCCCACGGCTTCGAGCACAACAGCGTTTACATCATGGATGCCGGCCACATCGCTATCGAGGTGCTGACCCTGGGCCAGGAACACCTGGCATTCAACCCGGCCCGTTACGGTGATCACCAGTTCAGCCCTAACCAGACCAGCGAAGTGCTGGCCCAGGCCGGTGCCCTGGTGCAGAGCGCCAGCAGCCCCGTCGCCAACAGCGGCCTGCGCAAGATCATCCTGTTCGGCACTTCGGCAACCTCGCGCATCCTGACCGACTACCTGCCCGCACACGACATCTTCATGCAGGCGGACGGCACCAAGATCTTCGACGGCTTCCTGCCGACCTCCAACGGTACGCGCATCATGCCGGTCGACGTGCCCATGATCCAGATGCCAACCCAGCATGAATACATGAACGTGGCGACCAGCGTGCAGGACGGCGATGCCGCGGGTGAGCAGTTCCGCGTCTACGAATTCGCCGGCATTGGCCACCTGATGGCCCGCCACAATCCGCGCATGACACCGCAGCTGTGCGAGAACAAACCCACCGAGTATCCGCTGGAGCTGTATTTCTCGGTCGCACTGCACCACCTGCTGGAATGGGTCGACAAGGGCATCGTGCCGCCGCGCGGTGACCGCATCCTGCTCGACCGCAACGTCGACAATGACGGCTCGCTGATGCTCCTCGATCAACACGGCAATCCGATCGGGGGTATCCGCAACCCGTACACCGATGTGCCCTTTGCCACCTATATCGCCGGCAACACGCTGGCGGCGGGGCAGGACCCGGCCATGGCAGTGGTATGCCGCCTGTCCGTGTACGAGATTCCATTTACCAAGGAAACCCTGCGCGAGATGTACGGCTCGAAGGACAATTTCCTGCGCAAGTTCGAGGAAAACCTGGACGAGCACGAAGCCGAAGGCTGGTCACTGCCCGTCTACCATGACCTCATCATGGCCGACGCCCGCGCCGTCGACTTCTGACACTTGACGAGGCGACCGCCTGCCATCAAAGGGGTCAGAGTAACTTGATCAATATAGTCAAACTGATAAGTGCATCAGTCAGGGATCAAGTTACTCTGACCCCTTTGATTACCCCTTTGATTTTGGCGACAAGCCTGTCACTGCCGTTGTTCGCGGCGGACGCCTTCGTTCCCGTCACCGATGCCATGCTCG